>JAYVGA010000186.1:0-4452 GCA_043772635.1 Chitinophagaceae bacterium | reverse complement strand
TTTCTTACATAAGATTGTGCTTCTACTCCACCCAGGATATTAAACTTGTGTTTTTCTCCAATTTGAGTAAGGTAATTGGCAGTAACATTTCCATTAATGTTATTACCCCAATATGGACTGCGTTTGGCATATCCGGAATCTTTATTTGATTGATTGATCCAGTTGCTGGATTCATACTGATCATCAAAAGAAGTGGTATATTCAATTGATGCATTAGTTCTTAAAAATAAATTTTTAATGGGTTCAAATTCTAACCCCAAACCTCCAATCAACCTGTTATCTATCTCACGTCTCTTGGTTTCCTGTATTCTTCTCACCGGGTTGGCACCATTTAAAAAATAAGTACCATCCGTTTTATACACGGTAAAGAAAGGCAAAGCACTACTCATGGCATCTCCAATACCACCATCCCATGCTGCAGGCACACGTTTATTAACTCCTTTATTATAGCCTGATGTTAAAGTAACTTTTAGGTTTTTTAAAATATTATAATCCATATTTAACCGGGCACTCAGTCTTTCGTAACTATTAGATTTAATGTAGCCTTCATTATTACTATAGGTTAAATTAGCAAAAGTTTTAAGCTTTTTTGATCCCTGGGTCATGCTCAGGTTGTTTTCATTTATCAACCCGGTTTGGGTGAGCATATCCCACCAATCAGTATTATTATTCCTGGCTGTAGCAAAAGTATATCCCCCTGGTAAATCTGCTTCACCGGTTTTTCCATCATTGGTCCAGGCTTCCTGGCGCAGTTGCAGCCACTTATTTGTATTTGCAAATTTTTGCCTTGCAGCATAAGTAGCCATACCCACTTTTGTATTAAAATTAAACTGGGGTTTGCCCGGCTTGCCTCTCTTGGTGGTAATAAGAATTACCCCATTGGCACCTCTTGAACCATAGATACCAGTGGCACCGGCATCCTTTAATATTTCTATAGATTCAATATCTGCAGGATTAATAGAAGAAAGTGGATTTTGGTTCATAGCACCGCCATTTGCTCTCAGAAACTGATCAGAAATAATGGGAATCCCATCCACTACGTAGAGCGGATCTGCAGAGGCAGATATAGAACCCACCCCCCTTATTCTTACCACAGAACCAGAACCTGCCAATCCGTTTCCGGAAAGGATTTGTACACCGGGAGCCTTGCCTTGTAAAGCAGCTTCAAAACTGGGCACCGAAATAGAATTGAGTTTTTCGCTGCTCACTTTAGTGATAGCACCAGTTACATCTCTGCGACGTTGTGTACCATAGCCAATAACCACCACTTCGTTTAAGCTGGAAGTACTGGTTTGAAGTATTACGTCGTAAGTTGTCTGGTTCCCTATGGACAGCTCCCTGGACGTAACATTTACCCCGGAAAAAACAAGTGTTTTTGCTCCTGCCGGAATGGAAATACTGAAATTGCCATCCGCATTGGTGGCTGTTGCATTTTTGGTGCCTTTTACTGTTACGGTAATACCTTGTAACCCTGCACCCGATGGGTCTATTACTTTACCAGCGGCTGTTGTTTGTGCAAATGCTGCACCTGCCGCAAAAAATAAAGTAAGGAATACGCAGAATGTTCGTAAGAACAGAAGCTTAATCTTTCTCATAATAGCAATCGTTAATTAATGGTGATAAAGAATGTGTATTTTGTACACAATATAGAATAGTTTTTATGATATTTTCTTTTTGTTAAAGAATATTTTCAAGAAATAACTACAGGATTCTACAATGCATTGGGTTTAAAATTAAAATGCTATACCAGCCCATTTTCTCGTACTCTTCTCATATTTTTTATAATCAAATTTGTACAGCTTACCGGGGCGGTGGGGCACTTCTGTTTCTATCTCGTTTAAATCAATCAAAAAATCCATAGCAAAGAATTTTTTTCTAAAATTTCTTCTGTCCAGTTTTACACCAAGTATGGCTTCGTATAAATTTTGCAGCTCTCTTAAAGAAAACTTACCCGGTAATAAACTAAAGCCCAGGGGATGTTCCTTTACTCTTTTTTGCAACTGGGTATAACTGGTATCAAATATTTTTTTATGGTCAAAAGCCATTTCTGTAATGGTGTCCACATCGTGCCAGTGCAGTTCGTTATCCAGAATTTTTAATTTGTGGTGCTGTATATTAATTAAAGAATAGTATGCTACCGTTACCACCCTGCTGGCAGGATGCCGGCTCACTTCGCCAAAAGTGTGCACCTGCTCTAAAAACACATCGCTTAAACCTGTGCGTTGTTTTAAAATTCTATAGGCCGCTTCATCCAGCCCTTCTTCCGGCAATACCAGGTCGCCCAGTAATGACCACATATCGTGGTACTTTTTTAAATCGGAGCGTATGAGTAAAACCTTCAATTTGTTTTCGTCAAAACCAAAAATTACACAATCTACAGAGAGTGCCAGTTTATTGGTGCTCTGCACTTCTGACTGAATAGTTTTAAAAGTTTTTATTTTTTTGGTTGTTCCGTTTAGCATAACCTTTCTCTTAAAAATTTAATATTATAAAAATTATTTTGCTTTAAGAATGCGTATGCTGGTTGTTTGTTCAGGGGAATACATAGTTAACAGATAAGAACCCGCAGAAAGTTTACCGGCTGGTACTTCAATTACATTTACCCCGGCCTGTAACCGCACTGCCTGTTTAAGTAATTGTCTTCCACTCAAATCTGTTATCATTAAAGTAGCTGCATATTTTACCGGGCTGGTTATATTTACAAAAACTGTTTGTGTAAAAGGATTGGGCGTGGCAGCAATGCTTATTGTTTTTACTGCGCCACTCAAGCGCAGGGTTGCGCTGTAGGTAAACCTGCCGTCAATATCTACTTTCTTTAAGCGGTAAAAGTATACCAGCAATTTTTTAATATCGTTATCAGTATAATTATAATTGCGGCTACCCGTAGCTGTTATACTTGCCAGCGTAGAAAAATTTATGGCGTCTTCACTTCGCTCCAGTTCATAATGCGATAGGTTTACTTCGTTCTCTACCTCCCATAACAACTGGTTTGAAGCTCCATTATTTTTACCACTAAAGTTTACAAGAGCAACCGGCACCACTACATTGCTGCTCAGGTACACATGATATTCTCCGGGCTGAAGATTAAAAACCTGCGCTGCTCCTGTGGCATTAAAAGTAAGGGGCTGTTTTAAATAATCGTACCATGTGCCGGCTGCAGGAAAAGTTACCGAACCTCCCTGTGGCACTACATCAAAATTACCTATCACCACCAGCTTGCCTGCACTGCTGTTAAGCGTCATCCATTTAAAACCGCTGGTAAAATCCCTGCTTATAACACCTGTGGTAAAGGCTTCTGTAAATAATGAATTATTTCTAAGCTGTAATAAAGCTTTATATACATCATGCAAATCTTTTCTGCCGGGTACCTGCAGGTAATCCCATTTAATAGGTTTAGCATCGGTGCGGCAGTTATTATTAATTGAACCATCCTGGCAATAATTAATAGAATAATCATAGCCCAGTTCTCCAAACTGCCATATCATTTTAGGGCCGGGAATGGTTAGTAAAAATGAGGCACTTAATTCCATACGGTCCAGGGCTGTTTCAAATGATCTTGTATTGTAAGCACCGGAAGAATTTCCAAATTGCAAGGTTTTATACATCATTCTTTCTTCATCATGGCTTTCCATATACGATACAAGATAGGGCTGGCTCCATCCCCTGGAAACATGAAGTGCCCCATCAAAATTAGAAGTAGCTACATAGCCCATGGCAGCTTCTGTAAAATTATAATTCATATTACCCCAAAGCATCAGGCCATAATTAGATAATTCTATTTCTTCTGTATTGGCCGCAAAATGCTCCAGTATACCATAACAACCCGGAGATTTTAACTGCAGGGTATCATAGTAACGTTTCCAAATGGCTATCCTGCTGGCATCATAATTTCCCATGGCGCCTTCGTCGCAGTTGGCACCGTTATTATCGCAGGTTTGTGTTTGGGTGAATCCTTTGCTCAAATCAAAACGGAAGCCATCAATTTTATATTCCGTAAGCCAATGTTCTATTACCCTGCTTGTAAAATACCGTGTAGGCAGGCTTTCATGGTTCATATCGTAGCCCACGTTAAAAGCATGTTTGGTTACGGTATTAAACCAGGGGTTGTTGCTGGCGGGCCTGTTATTTACTGCATCAAAATACATTTGCACCATGGGCGATAAACCAAATGAATGATTTAGAGCAATATCCATTACCACCGCAATTCCTTTTTTATGACAGCTGTCTATAAATGCTTTCATTTCATTTTTAGGGCCATAATATTTATCGGGAGCAAAATAATAATCGGGGTTATACCCCCAGCTCAGGTTACCTTCAAATTCGTTTACAGGCATTAATTGAATTGTATTTATGCCACGGCCGCCGCATACCCGCCGTGGAAATCATGCTGAACACCAAGCTGATACAGGAGCTCATCGCCAAGGGCGATATCGGCTCGATCAAAGAAGCGAT
>JAYVGA010000185.1:0-2184 GCA_043772635.1 Chitinophagaceae bacterium | reverse complement strand
GCCCTGCTCTCATCACAAAAACCAGCATTAAAAGCAGGTTGCCCGCAGCAGGTTTGGTTGGTATTATATGCCACTTCGCAGCCAGCTTTCTCCAATACTTTTACCATATTAAAAGCCGTTTGCGGATAAAGCTGATCTACAAAACAAGGAATGAATAATTGTACTCTCATGCTGTGAAGTTGTAACGGGAAGTTTATAGAAGTTTCATAGGTTTAAGAAGTTTCAAAAGTTTCAAAGGTTTAAGAGCAATAAGAATTTTAAATGCTTTGAGAAAGTGCAATCATTTTTATAGCGGTGGCTGCAGCTTCTTCTCCTTTGTGGCCATGTTTGCCGCCGGTTCTTTCATCTGCCTGTTCCTGCGTATTTACAGTTAGTACACCAAAAATTGTGGGAATGGGAAGCTGAAGATTTAATTGTACCACTCCATCTGTAACAGCACTGCATACATATTTAAAATGCGGAGTATCTCCTTTTATTACACAACCCAATGCTATAAATGCATCTGGCTTGCAGTCCTTGTATTTTGTTTTTTCCCAATAATCTTTTATGGCAAAAGTTATTTCAAAAGCACCCGGCACTGTTAGCAATGTAAAAGCAATATTATTTTCTTTTAAAATTTTAAGACAGCCTTCTTCCAGTTTATCTGTTACGGCAGCATTCCATGCGGTGCGCACTATAACAACACAGGCATCTTTTTTTAACCGGATGCCTGCAGTGTTGAATATATCTGCTGTACTCAATGACATATTAAAAATTCAATTTTTTATACAATTATTTTAATACCCCAAGCTTGGCTAAGTATTTATCTATTTCTCCGCTTTGCACAGAAGGGTTGGTTGGGTATTTTTCTTTTACCTGCTGATAAAGGCTGATGGCTTCTTTACTGTTGCCATTGGCATCTGCATAAGCTGCTGCTACCAGCAATGCATCTGCTGCAAAAAATTCATCTTTATCATTTACGTCTGCAGCCTTTTTGTAATAGCTCATTGCATCGGCAGTTTTTTTCTGCTCAGCATAAGCATGGCCTATCATTAAATAAGCTTTGCTTTCTACCTGCGATGCGCCATTGCCATCAAAATCTTTCAGGTACTTAATAGCTTTTTCAAATTCTTTAATGTGCAGGTAGCTGGCACCAGTCATATACTTTGCCCGGTTGCCTGCGGCTGTGCCACCAAAATTGCTGATAACTTTCAGCAGGCCGGTTACTTTTTTGCCTTCCAGTTCTCCTCCGTTTATTACAATATTTACAGAGTCTTTATTAAAACCACTTGCAGCCATTTTGCCAAAAAGATTTTCTGCCGGAAAAATTAATTCGCTGGCTTCTTTTTCTCTTGGTTCTACAATTAAATATTTATATCCATACCAGCCTGCTATCAGCAGAATGATAGCTGTACCAACATAAATTATTGGTTTGCTGTATTCGTCCCAAAAACCTTTTGCTTTTTGAATAGCATCTTTGTTTTCTACTGCAATGGTTTCGGTTACTTTCTTCTCTAACATTTTTTAGTAATATTATTATTGGGTTTTTAAAAGGTTGTTTTGGTAATGTATAAAATAAATTAATCTACAATAAACGGGTAATCCTTTTGCACATACACATCTTTCAGTAATTCATCATCCGAAGGCCAGGGGCTTTCTTCTGCAAATTTTACCGATTCTTCCACTTCTGCTTTTACTCTTTCTATAATGGTTTCTATCTCGGCATCCGAAACGCTGTATTGGTCTTTTAAAACCTTTAATACATATTCAATAGGATCTTTTTCTTTATATTCTTCCAGCTCTTCCTTAGTGCGGTATTTTTGAGGATCGCTCATACTATGCCCTTTGTAGCGATAGGTTTTTATTTCCAGTAAAGTAGGGCCGCCTTTTTCCCTTGCCCTGTTCACTGCTCTTAATACTGCATTGTGAACCTCTTCCGGGCTCATTCCATCTACACTGTCGCTCGGCATTTCATAAGCATCGGCCAGTTTATAAATATCCAGCACTTTACTGGTACGGGCAACAGATGTACCCATGGCATAATGATTGTTTTCGCAAATGAACACAACCGGCAAATCCCAAAGCATAGCCATGTTAAAGGTTTCATGCAACATACCCTGTCTTGCAGCGCCATCGCCAAAAAAACAGAGTACTACGTTATTGGTATTACGGTATCGTTCGGCAAAAGCAAGTCCTGCACCGGTT
>JAYVGA010000184.1:0-4953 GCA_043772635.1 Chitinophagaceae bacterium | reverse complement strand
TCCTTTCTCTTGTCAGGCAAACGAATGCCTATTATTTCATTTTTATGTTTAACACCGGAAGTAGAATTACTTTCTGATGAGCCTCCTGTTGCATGATTCATTTCAAGAAGAGCAACAATTGGAAACATTGCAATTAAGCTAAGCACCTGGGCTGCGAATACTAACTTTTTCATTTTGTTTTTATTTAATTGTTATTTGATAATGTAAAGGTATATTCAGTTTCAGAGGACCAAAGGACAGGCTGATGTCAAAAACGGACGGCCGATAATTAAAGGGAGTGAGCAAAAAAAATATCCATTACAAAAACGGATATTTTATTTTACAGTAAAGTATTAATTTAAAATTGAAGAATCAAACGATGTAAATAATGTAGAAATTTTAAAATGCTGTAAATGCAATCGCAGACTATGAAACCATAAAAAGAAAACTGTGCGCTGCCCATATCAAGAACAACCCTTATCAACCAAGCTTTAAATCTTACAATAAAATATCGGCTGACCTTCCTGGTTTTAAAGAAAAAGAAAGAGGGCAAAGCTGAATATTTCTGCTTTGCCCTCTTTGGGGTAATCGAGGGGGCTCGAACCCCCGACCCTCAGAATCACAATCTGATGCTCTAACCAACTGAGCTACGACTACCATTTGAAAAATTAACCCCAATCCTCAGAATCATCCCTACATAAATGTAGGGACTACGACTACCGTTTTTTAAATTATCGGACGGCAAAAATAGCTAAAAACTTCTCCCGCACAAAATTACATTTTTATCTGAATGTATTTAAAACTGTCGCTTACAGAGGAGTTGTGAACCTTTAAAAAAGACATGGTAAGGCATTACATTGAGCTAAAAGGTTGACAACACTATGCACTATTATAAATTCACCCTTTTTTATCATCGTAGTAGAAATTTTACTACATTTGGCACCAATTAAAAAAATGCCTGTACTATCATCTTACCTTGTGATTATTATTGCCGCTTTTGGCGGTTGGTTAATAGCCTTAGTATTTCTGCGCATAATGTTCTGGCCTTATACCACAAAAAAAATAAGTGGTTTTACTATTAAAGGTATTTTACCAAAATTGCAACCCATACTGGCAAAAGATATAGCAGCAGCTATTGGGCAAAAATATTTGTCTAAACAGGTAATAGAAGAAAAATTGAGCAACCCTGAGCTGATGCTGCAATTGAGGCCCGAAATTGAACATCATGTAGATCAATTCTTAAAAGAAAAGCTGCCTGAAGCTTTTCCACTTTTATCTAAATTTATGGGCGGGAAAACGCTTTTAAAATTTAAAGAAGCGTTTTTATCAGAAGTAGAAATCATTTTTCCTGCAATGCTTAAAAGCTATAGCCAAAAAATGATACGGCAATATATGCCGGCACAATTAATAGAAGATGAGTTAAATGCCATATCTATACCCGCAGTAGAAGAGGTTATTTACAGGCGGGCAGCAAGGCAGATATTTTTATTTAAACTTATAGGTTTTTTAGCAGGAGGCCTGGTAGGTATGTTGCAGATGACTGTTTTATTTTATATGAAGGGTTCTGTATCTTAATAAATACTTTTAAAAGCTGGATAAAACATCAATAATTTTACCCATTAGGTTAATGAACATCTGAAACCAACATGAAACGATTATTCATACTTTTTTTTATCACCTGCATTGCTGTAACAGGCCTTTATGCGCAACCAGCTCTTAGCCGCAACCCGGCAGCTGCGCAAATGAATGCAGGTAATATGTATGGAAAAATAGTGGATGCCATTACACAAAAAGGCATAGAAGGGGCATCGGTACAATTGCTGCAAAACAAACTTGACAGCGTTACAAAAAAGAAAAAAGATGTTGTACTGGCCACAGTAATTACCAATAAAAAAGGCGACTTTAATATAGAAGCATTGCCGGTAACTGCTGCCCTAAAATTACGGGTAACCGCTATTGGCTATAAATTATATGATGCAAAAACAGGTTTTGATATGAACAGACCCGCAGATGTTATAAAAGACCTGGGCAATATTAAACTCATATCTGACGAAAAGCAACTGGATAATGTAACCGTAACTGCCAATAAACCTTTGCTGGAAATGTACCTGGATAAAAAAGTGTACAATGTAGAAAAGGATATTAGCGCCACCGGAGGCACGGCAGTAGATGTAATGAAAAATGTGCCCTCTGTAAATGTAGATATTGATGGAAATGTAACCCTGCGTAATGCCAGCCCGCAGATATTTGTAGATGGCCGGCCTTCTGCCTTATCGCTGGACCAGATACCTGCAGACCAGATTGCCAGCGTAGAAATAATAACCAACCCCTCTGCTAAATATGATGCCAGTGGCGGAGGATCGGGCATATTAAATATTGTATTAAAAAAGAACCGCAAAGCTGGGTACAACGGCAACCTGCGGGCCAGCATAGACAGCCGTGGCCGCCCCAACCTTGGTGGAGATTTTAACATCAAACAAAATAAAATAAACTTTTTTGCTGCAGTAAATTTCAGTTCAAGAAAAAACATAAGCACGGTAAGCAGTAAAAGAACCGATTTTTTGGCAAAGGATACCACAGCAAATATTATACAAACAAACGCTCCTGTTGTAACAGGTTATTTTGCGTTTGCCAGGGCAGGATTTGATTATTTTTTAACTAACAGAACTACCCTTACACTAACCGGTAATGCCGTAAAAGGGGCATTTGATGTAAACGATTTTATTAATATTTACAGAGATACTGTTCGATCTGCTTCTACCGTTTCTAATTCTTCTTTGCGCCAGCTGCATGCTGATATTGTTTTTAAAACTGCCGGCCTTACGCTGGGTATTAAGCATAATTTTGCACGGCCCGGAAGAGAGTGGACAGCAGATGTGAATTACAATCAAAATAATAATACCAACACTTCTATTTACGATAATTTCTTTTACGATGCAGGCGGTAACATAAAGCCGCTAAAAACCGGAGACCTTGCAACAGGTGCAGGCCATACAAAGTTTTATACTTTTCAAACCGATTTTGTAAACCCGATAGGTAAAACCCAAAAAGTAGAAACCGGGATAAGGATGGCTGCAAAAAATTATAACAGCTGGAACGATAATTACGCAAAAGATCCCCTTACCGGCAGGTATATTATTATACCTGCTATAGGTGTAATGTATAGTTTTAAAGATATTGTTTATGCTGCTTATGGCACTTACACTAAGCAGATAAAAAAAGGGAGCTACCAGGCAGGCATAAGAATAGAGAGCAGTAATTATGGCGGTAATCTTATTAACCAAAACAAAAAGTTTAATAACGAATATCCCTTTAGTATTTTCCCTTCTTTTTTTATCTCCCAAAAAATAAATACCCTGCAGGATATCCAGTTTAACTATTCAAGAAAAATAAACAGGCCCGGTTTTTTTCAGATACTTCCCTTTGTAGATTTTTCTGATTCTTTAAATTTAACGGTGGGTAACCCGGATCTGTTGCCGGAGTTTACTAACCTTGCAGAAATATCTTACGCCTATCAATACAAACCCGGCAATTCTCTGCTGGCAAGTTTATATGGCAAGCATACCAATGATCTTATAACAAGGTACCAGTATAAAGCCCGCAATACCAACCCTGCAAAGCCAGACACTGTAATTTATAATTCTTACGCCAATGCCAGCAGCAGCTATACCATTGGCCTGGAGCTTACAGCTAAAAATAAAATAAGCAAGTGGTGGGATATAACCAGCAACATCAACTTTTTTGATGTTACCCTTAAAGCCAAAAACATTGCAGGCGCTGCAAACATCAGCCGCTTTAGCTGGTTTGCAAAACTGAACAACAGTTTTAAACTTCCTAAAAACTACAGCATACAACTTACCGCCGATTACCAGGCCAGCACCATCTTACCTGTAAACAGTGGCCGCAGCAGTAATGCAGGAATGTTTGGCGGCTCATTTGGTATAACACAAAATATTGCGCAGGGATATATACTCCCGGTTTATGGTATTGATATTTCTTTTAAAAAAGAATTTCTTAAAAATAATGCGGCATCACTTACGCTGCAGGTAAACGATATTTTTGCCACAAGAACTTACGAAACCCACACCGAAACTGCTTTTTTTATACAGGACAATTACCGCCGCAGAGACCCGCAGTTAGTGCGCCTTAATTTTAACTGGCGCTTCGGAAAACTGGATGTGGCCCTCTTTAAGAAAAAAAATATGAGAACGGAAACGGAGAATGTGCCGGGGATATAGGGGAGAAGAAACCACTCACAACTTTTTTCTTTTGTGTCTAAATCTGATTCAAGATATCTTTCACGCCAATAAATTAATTACCATAAATAAAGTAAAACTGGTTAAAAGATGTACATTTATTAATATTTGTATTTTTAAACAAAATATTATAATAATTCTCAAAACCAAAATCAAACCTAAAATGAAAAAATTATTAACCGCACTGCCATTTTGTTTTTTACTAAACGCATGCACAAAAACAGAAACAATAACAGTTACGGAAACTATTGATTTAAAGAAAGGATTAATTGCTTATTATCCTTTTAATGGAAATGCAAATGATACAAGTGGTAACAATAAGAATGGAGTTTTAGTGAATGGTACTTCTTTTTCTACTAATGTAAAGAATAAAGAAAATAGTGCGGCAAATTTTGATGGCTTAAATGATTATATCCTTATCACAGATCAGACCAATTATTTTGCGCCTCCAAAAATGAGTGTATCGTTTCAGTTCAACCTTAGGGATGTGAATGCACGTTCGTCAATATTAACTAAATCAGCTTTTACAACCCCTTCTGCCGTTTCCTGGGGCACTGGCCTTCCCTTTGCTGGCGATCCCCATTTTACATATACCGTTGCTGATGGGAGTAATCCTTGTTCAGGATTATGGGGAACGGCTAGCAAAGGGAAGGCCAGTGCCCCAGGAAACGGCAGAAGGGGTTGTAAAAGCTGATTTAGTTAATATTGACGAACGTGC
>JAYVGA010000183.1:0-45237 GCA_043772635.1 Chitinophagaceae bacterium | reverse complement strand
GGAGAGCTAACGCTTAATAAAGTGCAAACAACTGTAGCTTCTTTTGGTACTTACATAAAAGCCGATGGGCAAAAGTTAACGCTGCAGTACCCATCTGTTTTATTAAATAATTTTACCGTGCAGGATAGCACCGGTAATGAATTAAAAATAAACGGCTCTGTTACACAAAACGAAAACACCGATTTTATCAGCGATCTTTCTTTATCAGCAAAAAATTTTACTGCAATAAATAATGCGGCTACAGATAATAATATGCTTTACGGTAAAGCCATTGTAGAGCTTGATGCCAGCATGAAGGGACCCATAGCAACTCCTGAACTTGCGGGCAATGTGATAGTAAAAAACGGAACGGCTCTTACCTATGTGCAGCAAACCACACCTGCATCTATAAAACAAAGAGAAGAGCTGATGGAGTTTATAGATATGGATACCATCAGCAATTTGGTGGCAAGAAATAATATGCCCGATGCGCCCGGCAAAAAAAGAGTAACTAAAAGTGCAGGCAGCCTGCAGTACAATTTAAACCTTGAAGTAGAACCCGAAGCAAAACTGAGTGTAATACTGGATCCTGCCACAAGAGATGAACTGCAGGTGCAGGGCAGTGCGCAAATTACAGCGGCCGTAAATCCCAATGGCACAGTAGAGCTGGCAGGTACTTATTACCTGGTAAAAGGAAGCTACCAGTTAAATTATGGTCCGGTAGAAAAGAAATTTATTTTATTAAGCGGCAGCTCTATTTCTATGAGTGGCGACCCCTTAAATGCCACTGCAAATATTACAGCAGTGTATGATATAAATACAGCGCCATTAGATTTGGTAGGCAACGAAGTGGGCACATCTACCGTGGCAGAAAATGCGGTGTACAAAAGAAAAGTACCCTTCCAGGTATTACTAAAAATTAATGGCACTATTTCTAAACCTCAGTTAAGTTTTGATATTGTGATAAAAGAAAAGTCGGAAGGCATTTCTTACGAATTATCTAACACCATAGAAAATAAACTGGAGCAGTTACGCAAAGATCCTTCTGCAATGAACAAACAGGTATTTGCCCTGCTGGCTTTAAACAGGTTTATTGGCGATGAAAGCACCGATTTTTTTGGAGGCAATGGTATTGTAAACACAGGCCTGCTGGCCAATGCAAGTGTTACCGGTTTTTTAAATGCCGCCGTGCAGCAACTGGCTTCTAATCTTATTAAAGGGGTAGATATAGATGTGAACCTGAAGAATGTAGATGATGATCCTTCTGCAAAAAGAACCGACCTGGATGTAACACTGGGCAAAAACTTTTTAAACGACAGGTTAAATATAAGTTTTGGAAAAAGCTTTACCCTCTATGGCAGTCAGGATGTTGCTAAAGGCAATGCCGGCGGAAACAGCATGCAGTTTTTGCCGGATATAAATACTACGTACAAACTTTCTACAGATGGAAGGTATATGCTGAGGGCATACCGCCGCAACCAGTACGAAGCAATTTTGGATGGATATTTTATTGAAACAGGCGTAGCCTTTAGCCTTACGATGGACTATAATAAGTTTAAAGAATTACTGAGAAGAAAAAAGAAATAATGATGTGCAATAAATGCGGGATAGTAATAGGTATGTTGCTGCTGGTAATAAGTTCCTGCAGTGTACGTAAGCATTTGCCTAAAGGTACTTACCTGTATAATGGCTCTACGGTTAAAGTAAATAAAACAGCCGATAACCCTGTACGTACAAAAACAATAAGGCATGCCCTGCACGAAGCAAGTTTTCCCACAAAAAATAAAATGATTTTTGGCTATCCGTATAAGGTAGGTTTTTGGTATGCCATAGGCAATACAAAAAAACAAACGGGGCTTAAATACTGGCTGCGCAACCGGCTGGGAGAACCACCCGCGCTAAGCACCATGGTAAATTTAAAAGCAAATGAAGAAAACATGGAAGCCTATGCCGAAAACAGGGGCTATTTTAAAACAGAAGTTTCTTCTGCATCTAAAGTAAAAGGATATAAACTAAATGCATTGTACACCGTGCTGCTCACCAGGCCGTATATAATGGATACCGTAAAATGGTCCCTTGATTCCAGTGCACTCAGTAAAGATATTTTAAGCATCGGGAGCCGTAATAATTATGTAAAACCCGGCCAGCAGTTTGACATGGAAAATATTAAAGCAGAAACAAAAAGAACAGACCTGGCATTAAAGAGAAAGGGCTATTATTATTTTAGCCCCGATTATATTAAAACATATTTAGACACTACTATCGGCAATCATAAAGCCAATATTTTTTTTAGTATTAAAACAGAAACACCTCCGCTGGCCAGGGTACCTCAATCTATTAAGAGTATTCTGGTGTTTCCAAACTATACATTAATTGTTCCTCCTCCCGATACCTCAAAAAGAGGCTTAATAAAATATGATGGTATTTACATAAGAGATACTGTAAACCAGTTTAAACCCTCTGCCCTGGTGCGTTCTGTTACTTACCGTTCCGGCTCTTTGTATAACCAGGAACGGCATAATGAATCGCTGAACAGATTTATAAAAATGGGCGCTTTTAAATTTGTAAAAAGCAGGTATGCACCTGCCGGAGATTCGGCAGGTATTTCTTTAATGAATGTTTACTACTACCTTACCCCATTAAAAAAGAAAACCATCAGTGCCGAAATTGGCGGCTTTACAAAATCAAATTCTTTTACCGGCGCACAGGTAAATGTAAACTGGAAAAACAGGAACGTTTTTAAAGGTGCCGAACAACTGAATATTAAAACTTACGGTGCTATAGAGACATCATCAAACGACAGCCTTAAGAAAAATAACAACTGGCGTTTGGGCGGCGAAGTTTCACTGCTCATCCCCCGCTTTATTGTTCCGCTTAAATTAAAAGAAAGTATTTATTATCCGCCTTATACAAAATTTACTTTAGGATATGAGTGGATGCGCAGGCAATTGCTGTACACTAAAAACTTTTTCAGGTTTCAGTATGATCTTAACTGGAAAAAGAAATCAGGCGACGAACATACGCTGGCTCCCGTGAGCATAACCTATAATAATGCTACTGCTTTTTCTCCGGAATATCTTCAAAAAATAAATCTTTATCCTGTGCTGCAGTTTGCAAATAAGCCAGAGCTTATACTGGAATCCTTTTATAATTTTACATTGGGTAATTCAGGAAGACTGCGGGCTAAAAATATTTTATATTTTAATATTAATGCAGATGCAGCTGGTAATGTAGCAGGCCTTTTTAAAAAAGCAAACGCTCCATTTAGCCAAAAAATCGGAGGGGCTTATTTTAGCCAGTTTGTAAAACTGGATTTTGATTTAAGGTATAGCCGAAGATTAACGCCTACTACACAACTGGCCAACAGGCTTGCTATCGGCGCAGGTATGCCTTACGGCAACTCTGCCTACCTTCCTTTTTCAAAACAATTTATCATTGGCGGAAGCAATAGTTTAAGAGGCTTCAGACCCAGGCAGCTGGGGCCAGGCAAAGCACGCACTACTGCAGACCAGCAGGTAACTTACCCCCAGATAGGCGGAGATTATAAACTGGAGATGCAGACAGAATTGCGTTTTCCACTGGCAGGGCGGCTTAATGGGGCATTGTTTGCAGAGGCTGGAAATATATGGACAAAAAATGCATTACTCTTTGGCGAAGAAGGAAAATTCAGCAGCCGGTTTTTAAAAGAACTTGCTGTAGATGCAGGCCTGGGTGTAAGGGTAGATATTACCGTTTTAATTATACGCCTCGATGTGGCCATTCCTTTTAGAAAACCCTGGCTGCCCGCAGGCAACGAATGGGTAATTAAAGATATAAAACTGGGTAGCCGTGCCTGGCAAAAAGAGAATCTTATTTTTAATATAGGCATTGGTTATCCTTTTTAATTATGACAGAAGGGTGGGTTACCCCTTTGAAAACTTTGATAATTAAAGCCTTTGCGAGGGGTGCTGCTCACCCGGTTTACAAAGGCTGAGTTTTGCGAAGGGTGGCTCACCCATAATAAAAACGCAGCCTTAATCTACATTAAAAGAAACGTGTAATTATTTCCCTCTTTTATTTTTATTGTAGAAGTATTTCAGCAATTAAATAGTACTAATTTTTAAAAATAACCTAAAGTAATAATGGTACGGTTTTTTATATATAAAAAAAGAATTAAAAACGACAAGTACCATTTTAATTCTATCCGTGAGAAAAGTATGCATAAAAAATTTATCAGGGAATTTGCTGTTTGTATAAAAAGCACCCTTATAAGTAGTATAACATGTGCAGCAGCTAAGCATCGTAACACACTATAAGAGCAAATATTTTATGTAGCTTTTCAGAGAATCGTTTTTGGATTGCGAAAGCAGCGAACGATTTATAAGTTAGAATGCCCTTCGGGGCATTCTTTTTGTTTGTAAAGTGATTTAAAATAGCTTTTGTAAATGATCATATTTACCCATATAAAAAAAAACATAGGCCTGCTCCGCCAAACTTTTATTGAGTTTTCCAATGATAATGTTTTAAAACTCAGTGCATCTCTTTCTTATTTCACTATATTTTCTATAGCGCCCATGCTGTTTTTAATTATTGCTTTTGCCGGTGCGTTTTATGGGCAGGATGCTGTGCAGGGCAGGCTGTTTGGGCAGTTGCAAAAACTGGTAGGCAGTAATGCAGCTTTGCAAATACAGGAAATGATTGCCAATACCCATTTAAAGGATGAAAGTACATTTGGCGCCATTACCGGGGTTATTATTTTACTCTTTGGAGCCACAGGTGTATTTACAGAAATTCAGGACAGCATTAATTATATATGGAGCATAAAAGCTAAACCTAAAAAGGGCTGGCTGAAGTTTATTATAAACAGGGTAATTTCTTTTTCTCTAATAGTAAGCCTTGGATTTTTAATGCTGGTTTCGCTGGTTATAAATGCTGCCATGGATGCCTTAAACGAAAGGTTATCTGCTATATTTTCTGAAGGCACTTTTTATTTAATGTACAGCCTTAACATTGTATTTATTTTTGCCATTATCAGTTTTTTCTTTACTGTTATTTATAAGGTACTGCCCGATGCCACCATTTACTGGAAAGATGCCATGAAGGGCGCTATGTTTACCGCAATACTTTTTTTAATGGGAAAATTTTTAATTGGCTATTTTATTGGTAATAGTAAAACCAGTGCAGCTTATGGTGCCGCCGCTTCTTTAGTAATTTTACTGTTGTGGGTGTATTATACTTCTGTTATACTTTATTTTGGCGCAGAATTTACCAAGGTATATGCATTACAAAAAGGTAAAGGCATTAAGCCACACGAAAATGCGGTGTACATTTTAAAAGAAGAAAAAAAAGAAATACCGCCATTTACTATTAAACCAGAACCTGCCCCGGAAAATGTTAAAGAACCAAATACGCTTACTTAAAATTGATGCTATTAAGGTCTCTAATGCTTTTTTACAGAGAATTATGAATACATTTCTAAGAAAATCACCAGTACTGATTTATCAGTACATTAAACAAGCCTATATAGAAATTTTTTAACCCTGCGATATAAAAATAATATAATACAAAACCTGCTCTACCAAATTGCTGCTGATGTTTTTCAACAATTATTTTTGCGAACATTAATTTATAAAGACTATGGTTTTTTAAAGGGTATGGTATATTAATTGTATTTAAAAGTAGTAGATATTATTGCCCTCATAATGTAAATACCAACTGATATGCAAATGAAACAAACACTTGTAGCTGAAAAACTCAACCATCTGGCAGCTATACTTGATGATGCAAGCGAAGGTTATCTTACCGCATCAAAATATGCCGGTAGTAAGGAGTTAGGAAGTTTTTTTGAGAAACTATCCTATCAACGCAGCGACTTTGCCAGGCAGATAAAAAAACTCCTGCATTCCATAGATGCACTCACTTATTCAAAGGGTGGTTTTTTAAGCCTCCTGCACCGTACCTGGAAGGATATGTGTTTTCAGTTAAAATCAAAAGATAAAAGCGTGGTAAAATCCTGTTGTATTATAGGAGAAAAATTTGCTAGTAATTATTATGAAAGCATTTTGGCAGACCCGCAGATACCGGCAATTTTTAAAAATGTGCTTTCAAATCAGTTAAACGCTATTCATGGCAGCCTGAAGAATTATGAAGCGGTTAAAACTCCTGTAGAAAAATCCATAGTAGAAACAACAGCAGGTGTAACTAATGATAGTGCGGAGAAAAAAATATCATTTCTTATTTCTTACCTGCAGCAGGTATCTAAAGATTTTGAAATGATTGCCGAAGAGATAGACGACAAAAATCTGAGAAACGTTTTTTTTGCACTTTCCGAAGAAGACAAAGAGTTTGCAACCGATTTGCAAAATCAGGTAAGTAAATGCGGGTTATGTGTAACTGCTTTTGAACATTCATTGTACTGGGATTATTTACAGGAAGATATACCTGAAGGTACAGCAGCCTCAAAACAAAATGAACTGTTGCAGATATGTGATAGAAGCGAATACCTTTTTTTAAAATTATATACAGATGCCTTAAGAGAATTTTTTAGTTTTAAACCCCTGATGGATGTGATGATTTATCAATACAACAGTATAAGAGCAGGGTTTTTAAAATTAAGGCTGCTAACTTCTGTACGCTACAACAACCCTGTGATTTCTGTTTAAGAATAAAATATTCTGATAAAAAAGCGCATTTCTTTTGCGCTTTTTTTGTGCCAGTGATTAAGGTGCATATATTTATTGGCTCAGAAGTTTTAAAGCCTTCGTAAGATTATTTTTTCCAGACAGTACAGGTTTAAAAATATCTCCATACTTCTTTGTCCTCTCTGCCATATTTTTTATAGTAAATGATGCCGGGCTTAAAGTTTCTTTTAACTCAGTCCATTTAATGGGTGCCGATACTGTGGCACCGGGAACTGGTCTTATACTGTAAACCGAGGCGAGGGTTTGCCCCCTGCGGTTCTGTAAAAAATCTAAGTAAATTTTTTTTCCTCTTTTTGCTTTTGTTCTTAGCAGGGTAGTAATATCGGGCAGCAGCTCCTGCACTTTCTGCATAAAAAATTCTCCAAAATTTTTTACAATATCATAATCGTACTGTGCATGCAGCGGAATAT
The DNA here is from genome assembly GCA_043772635.1 of Chitinophagaceae bacterium. Taxonomy (GTDB): domain Bacteria; phylum Bacteroidota; class Bacteroidia; order Chitinophagales; family Chitinophagaceae; genus Ferruginibacter. The sequence goes on along the minus strand of JAYVGA010000183.1, from coordinate 38,168 downwards.
AAATATGAATGCCACTTGCACCAGAGGTTTTACAAAAACCCGAAAGACCAGCTTTATCCAGAACTTTTTTTGCGGTTTGCGCCACCTGTATTACCTGCTTAAAACTGTTATGGTCGCCGGGATCAATATCAATGGCCAGCCAATCTGGCTTATCGGTTTTATCATACCGGTTATTCCAGGGGTTCATTTCTATACAGCCTAAATTGGCCAGGTACAGCAGCGTAGCTTCATTGTTGCAGATAATGTAATCAATTGTTTTTTCTTCGCTTTTGTAAGGAAATACTTTTACAAAACCTGGGGCATGTTCTCCTGCATCTTTATGGTAAAAGCCTGCATCTTTTATACCATTGGGGTTTCTTTTTAAAGATAATGGCCTGTCTTTTAAATGCGGCAAAATATAAGGCGCCATGGTTTTATAATAATTAATTACATCTCCTTTTGTATAACCTTCCTGTGGCCAAAATATTTTATCCTTATTGGTAAATTGGTTTTTTTCCGGTGCAGTTTCCTTTTCTTTTTTTGCAGAAATTTTTTTTTCCGGTGCAGCCGGTATCTTATCATCTCTTATTCTTAAAAAAGAAGGATGCCGGTAAATACCTTCTTTGGTTTGCTCTGTAAAAGAAATTTCAATTACCAGTAACGGTTTAACCCAGGTAGGTTTATCATTGAGCGGAATTTTTTTCTTAAATGGATTTTCTGCAACAATGCTTTTTTGAAAACTATTGTATATATCATGCAGGGCTGTATTATTAAAACCTGTGCCCACATGCCCGCAAAATATCCATTCATTTTTTTTCTTCTTTCCTAAAATAAGCGAGCCAAAACTTTTGCGGCTTCCTTTGGGGGCCGTATAACCCAGCACCGTACAGTCTTCTGTTTGTATATTTTTTATTTTAAGCCAGGCTTTACTGCGCAGGCCGGCATGGTAAGTACTGTTTGCATCTTTTGCCATAATACCTTCCAGGCCTATATTTTTTATTTTATCGTAAAATGCAATACCCTGCTGTTTTATATGGCTGCTAAATAACAGCGTGGCATTTTTACCCAGTAATTTTTTTAAAAGTTCTTTTCTTTGCAGCAGGTTTAATTGTGCAGTTTCTTTACCATCAAGCTGCAGCAAATCAAAAACCTGGTACACCAGTTTACCGGGCACAGAAGGATCATAATTTTGCAGTTGCTGAAAATTGGATGTACCCTCTTTGTTAAGCCATACTATTTCTCCATCCAGTATGCATTGGTGTTTTAATTTTTGCAGCGCAGTTACAATATGGGGATATAAATTAAGAAAGCTTATACCATTGCGGCTATATAATTTTACAGTGTCGTTTTTTTCTGCAATGGCCCGGTATCCATCCCATTTAATTTCAAATACCCAATCTTTATCATCAAAAGCTGTGGGTGCTGTATGCGCCAGCATAGGTTTTATGGCATCGCTTACCCTTTCATGCTTTGAAGATCTTATAGAACTGGTTACGGGTAAAGAAGAAGTGGTATTTTCAGAACTTTTTTTTAATGCCTGCTTTTCTTTATGTTTTATCAGCAGCCAGTTTTTATCCTCTGCTTTAAGGCGAACCAGCACATACCCACCTTTAACTTTTTTTCCTTTTACAATAAGTTTTAACTCTCCTGCTTTTAAATTTTTAATGGCTTGCTTTTCATTTATAGCTTCGCCGTTTTCATCAACCGGTATATAATTTCCTTTATCAAAAATGGCTACCTTACCTGCACCGTAATTTCCTTTAGGTATTGTTCCTTTAAAATCAATGTACGATACCGGGTGATCTTCTACCTGTACTGCGAGGCGTTTTTCGCCGGGCACAACAGAAGGGCCTTTGGGCACAGCCCAGCTTTTTAAAACCCCATCCATTTGTAAACGAAAGTCGTAGTGCAGGTGGCTGGCATGATGTTCCTGTATTACAAAACGAAAGTTGGAAGTCTTCTCCACATTACCTGCGGGCTCAGAAGTGGTGCTGAAGTTTCTTTTAGTTTTATACAGTGCCAGTTTTGTCATGAGGCTTTCTTTTTACCGGTAGCAAGGCTGGCTTTTAACTGCTCCATAAGATCAGTTGTTTTGGAGTGCACAATTTTCATTGGCTTGTATGCTACAGGTTTACCTTTTGCTTTTGCCTTTATAATTTTCATTAATTTTTCTGCATACTCATCTTTAAAAATTGCCGGATCAAATGGTTTGGTAAGCTGCCCTATAAGATCCACCGCCATTTTTATTTCTGCAGGTTTTGCTTTTGTTGCACCCGTGGTTAACTCAGATGTTTTTCTTATTTCTTCTGCATACCTAAGCCTGTTTAATACCAGTATATCTTCATAAGGCTTTATAATGCATACATGCTCTCTTTCCCGCATTACAAAAGATCCCACGCCGGCTTTTCCTGTTTTTTGCAGTGCCGCTTTTAATAGCTGGTAAGCTCTTGCACCCGTTTTATCGGGCTGAATAAAATAGGGCGTTTCAAAAAATACGCTGTCTATTTCCTGTGCCTGCACAAACTGCACAATTTCTATATGGGCCGATTTTTCCGGGCTGGCTTTTTCAAAATCTTTATCATCTACCAAAACATATTTATCATTAAGCAAAAACCCTTTTATAATATTTTCCCACAGTACTTCTTTACCGGTGTTTTCATTAACTCTTTTAAATTTAATATTTGCCTGGTCTTTTTTATCCAGCATATCAAAATCCAGTTTACTGTCCTGCACGGCAGTTATTAATTTAATGGGAATATTTACAAGGCCAAAACCCAGTGAGCCTGTCCAGATAGATTTCATATAAAGCGTTTTAAACTATATGCAAAAAAATATGCCAAAAAAAAGGAAACCATCTGGCTTCCCTGTGTTCATGTGTACGGATATATAAAGAATGCTGAACCGGAATTAATTATGCAAAATTCTTCTCTTCGTCAATATTAAAATGATAGTACTCGCTGCTGCCATAAAAAAGCGACGATAAACTTTGCCTGCATTTCTGAAAAATGTTTTGTTCTGATTTCGGCGTATTCTCGTAGTAGCTGGCTTCAAGTATACGAACGCATACCAGCAGCTTTCCTTTGTTGTACACTTCTTTTAAATTTTCGGGCAGCATATTTAATTCTTCTGGATCTATTACTACCCTGGCAGTGCCATAACTGTTTAGAAAAAACGGTGTTCCTTTTTTATAATAGTTAAGTGCTACATGAAAACTACGGTCAAATTCGTGAAGGAACTGTGTAGGCTTATTTACTGCCAGCCACACACAGCCAACTTCATCTATATGCAGTGTTTCTACTACAGATGTAGGCAGCTTAAGCAAACTGTTGCTATGGCAATAAAGTATAGCAGTTTGCAGTTGCTGAATTTTTTGTGTGATAAAACTGATGTGGTTATGTGTGTTCATAAAGGTTTTTTAGTAATGGTTACTTGTTTTGTAATAATGAAATTTGCGTACCAGAAATTTTTCATATGGTTTTCTCAATTTTCCTGTAGAATTAATTACTCATTTACCGGTTATACTACCTGTTTTCCCCAATTCTGCATTTACTCATGTACATATTTTACTGGCATAATATTTTTAATAAAAAAGGCTGGTAACAATTTCACCTCATAAATAAAAAATTAAAAAATGGCAAAAACATCCGCATCTGTAATGAGTAACAATACTAACGTAAGTAAAGAGTTTAAAGATTTTTTTGTAGATGAATTAAAAGACATTTATTGGGCAGAGAAACATTTAACAAAGGCATTGCCTAAAATGCAAAAGGCAGCTACATCTGCAGAACTTGCCAATGCATTTGCGGAACACCTTGTAGCTACAAAAGAACATGTAGCAAGGCTGGAGCAGGTATTTGAGCTGCTTAATGAAAAAGCAGCAGCAAAAAAATGTGATGCAATGGCCGGCCTTGTAGAAGAAGCAAATGGTATTATTGAAGACACAGAAAAAGGAACCCATATAAGAGACGTAGGCCTGGTAATGGCAGCTCAAAAAGTAGAGCATTATGAAATAGCCACTTATGGCGGGCTTGCTCAGCTGGCTAAAGTAATGGGCAACGAAGAAATAAAAAATTTACTGGGCAGCACACTCAACGAAGAAAAAGAAGCCGATGATTTACTTACCCAGCTGGCAGAAGCCGGAATAAATCAATCTGCATCTAAAGAGGTAATGGAGAAGAGCAACGGTATACCGCCAAAAAAGCAGGCAAAGAAAAAATAAATAAAAATTGCGGGAGTAACACAGCAATTAAAGTCGGGTGGCCATAGGTAACCCGGCTTTTATTATTCAAAGAATTTCTTAAGGTCATGAAAAAACAAAAACCAGGATCATCATTTGCAAAAAAATTTGAAAAAATATCTACCAGAATAACAAAGCTAACTGGTAGTCCGGTGGCAGTTATTGTGGCTGTTTGTGCAATAATTATATGGGCACTGATGGGGCCGCTTTTTAATTATTCTGATACCTGGCAACTGGTGGTTAATACCAGTACTACCATTATTACTTTTATAATGGTATTTATTATACAGCACTCGCAAAATAAAGATACCACCGCTATACAGCTTAAACTAAACGAATTAATAGCTTCCAGCCAAAAAGCCAGTAACCGCTTAATAAATATCGAAGATTTAACCGAAGAAGAATTAATGGTGTTAAAAAAATTCTACACAAAGCTGTCAGACTTATCAGAAAAAGAAAACGATCTTTTTAGTTCTCATTCCATAGATGAAGCAGAAGATTTACATCAGTTTAAAAATAAAAACCTTAAAGCCAAAACCAAGTGATGAAGGAAACAGCAACACCTGCACCTAAAATTTCTCACCGCAAACATATGTCGCTGGTAAAAAATTACCAGGCTGCAGCATCATTGGCAAATCTTATTTATGTAAACGATACAGAGCCCGGCATAATCAGGAAAAAAAGCGGCAAAGGGTTTTCTTACCAGGTACAGGAAAAAATAATTAAGGAGAAACCCGTTATTGAACGCATAACAAAGCTGGCCATACCACCTGCCTGGACGGGCGTGTGGATTTGTGTAAAAGAAAACGGCCATATACAGGCTACAGGGCTGGATGTAAAAAAAAGAAAACAATACCGTTATCATCCCTTGTGGAATACCCTCCGAAATGAAACCAAATTTCATAAAATGATAGAATTTGGCAAAGCCCTTCCGGCCCTTCGCTTACAACTGGAAAAAGATTTAGCTCTAAAAGATTTAAGCGAAAAAAAGGTACTGGCAGCCGTTATTAGTCTTATGGAAAGAACCTATATAAGAATTGGAAATGCAGCTTATGAAAAGCTGAATGGTTCTTATGGCCTTACAACACTGCACGATAAACATGTGAAAATTGACGGTGCAGAAATTTCGTTTTCTTTTAAAGGAAAAAAAAGTGTGCAGCATGATGTAAAGATGAATAACAAAAAACTGGCAGCCATTATAAAACAATGCAGGGAAATACCCGGCAAAGAATTGTTTCAGTATTATGATGCAGATGGTAACCGCAAACCTATAGATTCGGGTATGGTAAACGGTTATATTAAAGAAATAACCGGGCAGGATTATTCTGCAAAAGATTTTAGAACCTGGGCAGGATGCCTGCATTTTTTACTGGCTTTTAAAAACAGGCAATTGCAGGAAGACAATGCTCCCACCAAACTGGGCGTAAATGAAATGCTGGATGATGTGAGTAAAAAACTGGGCAATACAAGAACCGTGTGCCGAAAATATTATGTACATCCAGGTATAATAAAATTGTATGAAGAAGATAAGTTAAAAGACTATCTTAAAGAATTAGATAATATTGAAGCAGATGATAACAAAACAGGAATAACCGGAGAAGAAAAGGTACTGATGAAACTATTACAAAAAATAAATTGACGATTACCGTAAAGAGTTTTATAATACAACATTAATTTTAGGTACCCGAAATGCTCTGGTACGCATTCTTTATAAAATGCCGTTCCTTGAACTTAGATTAAATTGTATTTGGCCTATAAAAAATGAGGGCACTACTTTCGTAATGCCCTAATTTCAAAACCAAAAAACCAATTTATAAAAACATTAGCGGCAGTTGCTGAATCTTAAATATAAAAATTTATATCGTTTGAGTCTCACATAAAGCATGCACTGTTTAATGTTTTTGCAAATGCTTACGGAATTGTTTAACCACTAATGGATGCGCCTGTTTATGAAACAGCTTTGTGCATATCCCTGTATTTTTTAATAATGTCGTGCGAATTTTTTAAACTGTCTTTCTGATCCATTATCAGCTGACGAATTTCTGTATCTACTTCTGCATCGGTATGCAAGGCATCATTATAAGCCCTTTGAGCGGCATCTTCGCCAAATTCACAGGATTCTAAAATAGACTCTCTGTCAGATCCGGTAAATACATTTTTTACATCCATCCACACCCTGTAAATTTTACCACGGTTGGTTGTTTCGCCAGTTGCAGCTTCACCACCCAGGCTCATTACTTTTTGATTAAGCTCAGTTACATAACCTCGGCTTTCATCTGCCATTTTTTTAAAAATAGCCTGCAGGTCAATATCAGCATCCTTTGCTTCACCGGCGGCTTTTTCATAACCTGTTACCCTGTCATTATTGATCATGATAAGATCGTTTAATGTTTCTATCAGTTCTTCATTATTATTATTTGTCATAGTGTATAATTTTAATAATAATCATAAAAAAACATGCCACTAATTTTTTAAGTATTATGGTGGTTTAGTTGTAGAATAATATTCCCATCATAAAATAATTGTGTAAATAAATGCATAGCTGGGAAACATAATTTTTTTAAACTAAGTGATGCACATTTAAAATGTAAAATTGCCATAGGATAGTTAAGGGTTACATGTTATATTACACTTTCATCAGCGGAGCTGAAAATTAAAAAAATATTTTAATGAGTTTAATTATTACAGCAGTTATTTTGTACCTGGTAATTTTAATTTTAGTTAGCCTGCGTATTATTTTTGAAACACACAGTACCAATAAAACACTTTCATACTTACTATTATGCCTTTTTATACCCGTTATTGGTATTGGCTTTTACCTGGCCTTTGGTATTAATTACTGGCGAAAAAAACGTTATGGTAAAAAGCAGGAAAACGATAATGGACTGCTGGGTATGCTTAAAAATAATGTAAAGCAATACAATGAAGCGTGTGTTGATGCAAAAAATATTTCCGTAGAGCAAAATGCTGAATTGGCCTCGATGCTTTTAATGGACCTGGGGAGTCCGCTCACGGGCAATAATAAAGTTACCCTGCTGGTAAATGGCGAAAATAAATTTCCGGAAATGCTGCAGGCCATACGGCAGGCCAAACATCATGTACACCTGGAATATTATATTTATGAATATGATAAAATTGGATCTGAACTTATAGAATTGCTCATAGAAAAAGCCAAAGAAGGTGTAGAAGTAAGATTTATTTACGACGACTTTGGAAGCCCCACAATAAAAAAGAAAACAGAGCAGCGTATGCAGCAGTCAGGTATAGAAATATATCCCTTTCATAAAGTGCGATTTTATTTGCTGGCCAACAGGATAAATTACAGAAACCACCGTAAGATTGTAGTAATAGATGGAGCCACTGCTTTTGTGGGAGGTATTAATGTAAGCGATAAATATGTTAATGGCAATAAAGAAAAATTATATTGGCGGGATACACATCTTAGAATTGATGGAGCAGCGGTGTACTACCTGCAATATCTTTTTATTACAGACTGGAGTTTTTGCTGCAGCAAATCTTTTTCTCCCGGCACCGCATATTTTCCGCAGCTGGCACCAGCGGGCAAGAGTTTTGTGCAGGTAGCCGCCAGTGGTCCCAACTCTTTGCAGCCATCTGTATTGTATTCTATCCTGCAGGCTATTTACCTGGCCAAAGAAGAAATTCTTATTACTACCCCTTACTTTATACCCGGTGATAGTATTGTAGATGCATTAAGGGTAGCAGCCCTAAGCGGATTAAAAGTAAAGCTGCTGGTGCCCGGCGTATGCGATTCTAAAATTGTAAATGCGGCATCTAAATCTTACTACAACGATTTGTTGCACTCTGGTGTAGAAATTTACCTGTATCAAAAAGGATTTGTGCATGCTAAAACCATGGTAACAGACAGCAAACTATTTGTAGTGGGCACTGCCAATATGGACTACCGAAGCTTTGAACTTAATTTTGAAGTGAATGCCATTGTGTATGATGCAGTACTTGCAAAACAAATGCGCAATATATTTTTTGAAGACCTTGATAATGCTTTAAGAATAGATAAAGACAAATGGTTAAACAGGCGCTGGTACACACAACTTCCGGAAAAAATTGCACGTTTATTTTCACCGGTTTTATAAATGGAGAGAAAAGCAATTTAGAACCTAATAATAAATATTGTATTAAACCGTACAAACCGCTCCACTGCTGAAATGCGGCTGTCATACAGACTGAAGCGAAGTATCTGCCGGGAGATGCTGCAACCATGCTTTAGCAGAAAGGTTAGCTGATAAAAACTACCATGCATTTACTTCTTTAAAAAATAAATAAAAGCAGCTGCCGGAAGATACTTAATAAATCAAAAAATGAGTATAAAAATATACAGCATATATTTTTATTTAGGCTATTGCCTGATAAACCCAGCTCTATTTTTTAGCTTTTGAAACCACCCAGATAATTATTGCTATTACCAAAAACATCAATATAAAAGCCCACCACATGCCGGCTTTAAAAATTGTTCCTATAGCTTCGCAACTGCTTAATAAAGGAAGGGCTGCAAATAAAAACAGGTAAAAATAATTTTTAGTCATACGATCAATTTTAAGTTCCCTTTTGATAAAAGAAAAATAGTGCCAGTATTTAAGTGGCGCAGCATTTCAACAGCAGTGGGCATTATATTAAATTTAAAGGAAGGCCTTTTTTTACCATTGAGGAAAAATTTCTACTCTATGTAGCATGGGCTGTTAAGTTATTATTATTGCAGGCATTATAACCAGTAAATTTTTAGAAAAACCTATTTTGAAATATGCTGCCTGCTGGCAGGAGCATGTACAGATCCGCCTGCCCGTGGCATTTTGTATTAAAAATGACTGATAATATAATTCCTTCTTCTGGATATGCTACAGTTTATCCGCTAATGATATTAAGAATAATGGCTGCACAATTAATTTTTCCCCTGGTTTTATTTTCATCATTTTTATCTTTTAAACATTATAAAGGCAATTGTATGCAGAAAAGAAAACTTTGTATTAGCAATGATTAATCCTAAAATACAGCTGCCTTTGCAAAAAAACGCCTCCGTTATAGAGTTATTTATTAAAAAAAAGTTGATAATGTGTGCATATTAAAGGTTTTTACCTTACTTTTATGGCTCAATCCCACCCCTTCCTAACTAATAGTCTCTTACCTCCCATTTTTAACCGAGTTCCAATCCAAATTTCCTGTAATTAATCTTTTAATTTATTCATTAAAATTTTTAGTTATGAAAAAAATTTATTCTACTCCGGTAATAGACACATTACAAGCTATTGGTATTATCACTGGATTTTATGCTATTATGGGTATAATTGCTGTATTGGCATATTAAAATTACCTGTTTGCATTATTTTGGGGGTGTAGGTTTGCACCCCTTTTTCATTTGCCTTATTCCTGGGGATTTGCATCCGTCTTTTTAAGAATCTAAATATTAATTGCCTACCCAACAATACGTTTAAACTATCAGCATTATTTATCTTTATTCCATACCTGGGTTTCTACAGAAAAATACTTTCCGTTTCCGCTATATGATTGAATGCACAGGTATGATTGATCTTATTTTATTGTAATCATACCGTCCTTTTATTAACCTCCTTACTAAGCCTTACTATATCCTAACACTTAAAATCAGTCTCCTTTTGCAAATAAGTATTTTATTAATGCCCGCACACCAACAACAGGAAACAATCAATTAATTTTACAGCAGCCATCTTATTAATTAAAGCCCGCCATATGCCGTATAAGAACACAGCTTTTAAAATAAAATCAAACGGATATGAATTTGCCTTTACGCCGGAGGAGGTAGATGCTATTGACATCGTTAAAAAAAATACTGCAACTTTTAATATTATACAAAACAACCGTTCTGTAAATGCAAAAATTATACAAGCAAACTCTACGGCTAAAAAGCAAACGATAGAAATAGAAGGTGAACACTTTGAAGTGGAAATAACGGATGAGCTGGATGAAACACTGCAACAAATGGGTTTTGGTATAACTGCCGGCAAACAGTTAAAAGAAATAAAAGCGCCCATGCCTGGGCTTGTACTGCAAATTGACGTGACAGCCGGGCAGCTAGTAGCCGCCGGGGATACCCTTTTAATATTAGTGGCCATGAAGATGGAAAACAGTATAATAATTCCTGCCCATGCTACTATTAAAAAAATTGCAGTTGTTGCAGGGCAGGCGGTAGAAAAGGGGCAGCTATTGGTAGAGCTGGAATAAATCTATTCAAGCAAAAAATTTTATCCAAGCACAAATAATAAACCATGCAAAAAATATTGGTGGCCAACCGGGGAGAAATTGCGCTGCGCATTATGCGTACCATCCGCAAAATGGGCATTAAATCGGTAGCTGTTTTTTCTGAAGCGGATAGAAATTCTCCGCATGTTTTGTTTGCCGATGAAGCCGTATGCCTGGGTGCTGCTCCATCCGGTGAATCGTATTTAAACGGGGATAAAATAATTGCATATTGTAAAGAGTTGGGTGCAGATGGCATTCATCCCGGGTATGGTTTTCTTAGTGAGAATGCCGATTTTGGGCAAAAGGTACAGGATTCCGGAATTAATTTTATAGGTCCCGACCCGGAGGCCATGCGCATTATGGGGTCTAAACTGGCAGCCAAAGAATGTGTAAAAAAATACAATATTCCCATGGTGCCGGGCATAGATAAAGCAATTGATGATATTGCAGTTGCAAAACAAACCGCTGCTACAATTGGCTATCCCATTCTTATAAAAGCATCTGCCGGTGGTGGTGGCAAGGGGATGCGGATAGTAGAAAAAGAAGCCGACTTTGAAGACCAGATGCAAAGGGCTGTGAGCGAAGCCACGGCTTCTTTTGGAGATGGTGCTGTATTTATAGAAAAATATGTAAGCGCTCCCCGCCATATAGAAATACAGGTGCTTGCAGATAAACACGGTAATGTGCTCCACCTGTTTGAAAGGGAATGCAGCATTCAGCGCCGCCACCAAAAAGTGGTGGAAGAATCTCCCTCTGTAATCTTAACTCACCAGCTGCGTAAGCAAATGGGAGAAGCGGCAGTGATGGTAGCAAAATCATGCAACTACATAAGCACAGGCACCGTAGAATTTTTGGTAGATGATAAACTTAATTTTTATTTTCTTGAAATGAATACCCGCCTGCAGGTAGAGCACCCGGTTACAGAAATGATAACAGGTATAGACCTGGTAGAAGAACAGATAAAAATTGCAAGAGGCGAAAAGCTATCTTTTACCCAGGACGATCTTAGCATAAACGGCCATGCTGTAGAATTAAGGGTGTATGCAGAAGACCCGCTAAATAATTTTTTACCCTCTATAGGTACACTAACCACTTATGTAAAACCACAGGGCGATGGCGTAAGGGTAGATGATGGTTATGAACAGGGCATGGCTATACCTGTTTATTACGATCCCATGATTGCCAAACTAATTACACATGGTAAAAACAGAACAGAAGCCATACAAAAAATGAAACAGGCTATTAAAGAATTTACCATTACCGGGGTATCTACAACATTGCCCTTTGGTAGTTTTGTGTTTGAACATGAAGCATTTCTTTCTGGAAATTTTGATACCTCATTTGTACAAAATTATTATACCTCAGATAAAATAAAGCAAAAGCAAAAAGCAAATGCAGAACTGGCAGCAATTATTGCACTTAAATATTATACAGATCAACAAAAAATTACAAAACCTGTGCAACACAAAACTACGAGCTGGAAACGGCGCCTGGCTTAGGGTGAAGTAAAAATGGGCAATTGGCAATGGGCAATTGGCAATTAGCAACAGGCAATGGGCAAATTGTTGCTACAATTTATTAGTAATTTAAAATAAGCATTTTGTAATTTAAATAAGTACGAATTGTATGCTCACAGCTAATGGCTAAAAGCTAACAGCTATCAACTCACAGGTTTTAAAAAAATATATGAAATCAAAAGTAGACATACTCCGAAAAAAATTAGCTGAAGGAAAGCTCGGTGGTGGTAAAGAGCGAAATGAAACGCAGCATAAAAAGGGAAAACTAACGGCAAGAGAACGCATTATTTTATTAATGGACCCCGGTTCGTTTGAAGAAATTGGTGCGCTGGTACTGCACCGTACCAAAGATTTTGGTATGGAAGATCAGCAGTTTTATGGCGATGGGGTAATTACTGGTTATGGCACGGTTAACGATCGGCTGGTATATGTGTTTGCACAGGACTTTACCGTATTTGGCGGAGCTTTATCTGAAACGCATGCCGAAAAAATTTGTAAGATTATGGATCTTGCCATGAAAACGGGAGCACCCATGATTGGCCTTAACGACAGTGGCGGAGCAAGAATACAGGAAGGCGTAAGATCGCTGGGAGGGTATGCAGATATTTTTTACAGAAACGTAATGGCATCAGGCGTTATCCCGCAAATATCTGCCATCATGGGGCCATGCGCAGGCGGTGCAGTTTATTCTCCGGCTATCACAGATTTTACATTAATGGTAGAAGGCAGCAGTTATATGTTTGTTACCGGGCCCAATGTGGTAAAAACAGTAACGCATGAAGAAATAAGTTCCGAAGAACTGGGTGGTGCATCTGCCCATGCAGTTAAATCCGGCGTTACGCATTTAACATCGGCCAATGATATGGAATGTATAACGCAGCTAAAAAAATTACTGAGTTATATGCCGCAAAACTGCGAAGATGTGGTGCCCGAAATTGCCTGCATTTTGGGAGATGAAACAAGGGAGGTTTTAGAAGAGATTATTCCGGAAAGCAGGAACCAGCCTTATGATATGCGTGCAGTTATTGAAGGCATTTGTGATGCCCAGTCTTTTTTTGAAATACACGAAGCCTATGCTCAGAATATTGTGGTGGGTTTTGCAAGACTGGCAGGCAGGAGTATTGGCATTGTAGCAAACCAGCCCAATTGCCTGGCGGGTGTACTGGATATTGACAGTTCTAAAAAAGGAGCAAGGTTTACCCGCTTTTGCGATTGCTTTAATATTCCTTTACTGGTACTGGTAGATGTGCCGGGCTTTTTGCCCGGTACCGACCAGGAGTGGAATGGTATTATTACCAATGGTGCAAAATTGCTGTATGCATTAAGCGAAGCTACTGTGCCAAGGGTTACCGTGATAACCCGCAAGGCATACGGCGGTGCTTATGATGTGATGAACTCCAAACATATTGGTGCCGATATGAACTTTGCATGGCCCACTGCAGAAATAGCCGTAATGGGTGCCAGGGGTGCCAGCGAAATTATTTTTAAAAAAGAAATTACAGAAGCTGCAGACCCGGCTAAAAAATTAGAAGAAAAAGAAACAGAATATGCCGACAAATTTGCAACACCCTACCTTGCTGCCGAAAGAGGTTTTATTGATGAAGTAATAGAACCAAAAGAAACCAGGAAAAAACTGATAAAAACTTTTGCCATACTGCAAAACAAAGTGGCTAAACGGCCAAGAAAAAAACATGGGAATATACCATTGTAAACTTATTTAACTGCCCACTTCAATTTTAAAAAATATAAAGACGCAACTTGATAAACTGCAATTATAAACAACCTTTAAAATTTTACAATGGCTGCTGAACTAAGTGAAAATTATATACAGATATTACAGAGCCTCAAAGAAAAAATAAGGCAGGCAAGGTTACAGGCTTCCCTTGCTGTAAACAACGAGTTACTTAAGGTTTACTGGGAAATTGGTAATACCATCAGTAAAGAGGAAAAAGAAGATGGCTGGGGAACAAAAATTATTGAAAGACTGGCGTATGATTTAAAAATTGAGTTTCAGGATATGAAAGGCCCGTCTTCCAGAAATCTTAGGTATATGAAGGTATTTGCAATGGCTTATCCAGAATTTACAATATTGCAACGGAGCGTTGCAATATTACAAGACACTGAAAAACACAGCTTTACAATTTTGCAACGCTCCGTTGCAAAATTGCCATGGGGGCACAACTGCACTTTGCTTGATAAATTAAAGTTACCGGAAGAAAGGCTTTTTTATGCTTAAAAAGCTATAAAGAATGGGTGGACCCGTGATATAATGGTACATCAAATTGAAAGCCTTTTGCACAAACGCCAGGGAACTCTTATTCATAACTTTAATACTACTTTACCTGATTATCAAAGTGACCTTACACAACAGCTTTTTAAAGATCCTTATCAGTTTGATTTTTTAATGCTTGGTGAAGAAGCAAAAGAAAGGGATTTAGAAAATGCTTTAATGAACCACATTACCAAATTATTGCTGGAGCTGGGTGATGGCTTTGCTTTTATGGGCAGGCAAAAAAGATTTGAGGCAGGGGGCAAAGAATTTTTTATAGACTTGTTATTTTACAATACTAAACTGCGCAGGCATATTATCATAGATTTAAAAACCGGAGAGTTTGAAGCAGAGTTTGTAAGCAAAATGAATGTATATCTTGGCCTGGCAGATGATAGATTGAAAGGTGAATATGATGAGCCTGCTATTGGGCTGATACTATGCAAAACCAATAATAAAATAGTGGCTGAATATGCTTTAAGAGATACCAGTAAACCCATTGGTATTGCTGAATATAAAATTGCCCAAATGCTGCCTAAAAATTTAAAAGGAGAATTGCCAAGTATAGAAGAACTGGAAGCCGCCCTGGAACTGGAGGCAAAGAAATTTGAAGAGCCATTACACAAAAAAGTAAAAGCTTCTTTAGCTGAACAAAAAACTAAACTCACCACCAAAAAGAAAAAGTGAAATGCTGTAAAATATAAACTTCTTCTTTTAGTTTCTAATAAATCTTCTTTCTTAGGCATAAAAATTTACCAGCCCATCCATAACATACCCACACCACAAATAAAAATGGTAAGGCCGCAAAGCACATGCATATATTTTTCTATTTTTTTTGTGCCGGCAAAAGCCATACTGTAATAACCCAGCACCACCATAAAGAGCATGGCTGCAATGGTACAAATACTGTACACCATAATCAGCAGCATCATACCCCACCAGCTGTTTTGCGCAGCCGGAAAATATAATAATGGTATCATTGGCTCACATGGCCCCAGTACAAAAATGATAAACATAACCCATGGGGTTACTTTAAAACGTTTCCGGGGTATTGCAGCTGCGCCATGCCTGTGTTCGTACACATACAAAGCCCCATCTGTGCCCATATCAAAATGTTTGTGCGGCTTGTTTTTATACAACCGGTAAATGCCCCACAAAATATACAGCAAACCAAACAGCAACATTAGCCAGCCGGCAACACCACCCCTTACCTCCTGCAGCCAGCTTATATTGGATAAAGACCAGCCAAGGGCAGTCCCGCCCAGCCCCAGCAAAACAGAACTAAGCACATGGCCAAGGCCACAGGTAAGCGTCCATCCAATGGTTTTTGCAATGCTCCAGTTTCTTGATTTTGATAAGGCAATAAATGGCAGGTAATGATCGGCACCGGTAATGGTGTGAAGCAGTGCAATGGATGCAGCAGTTAGTATGAGTGCCTGCATTTCAGCGGTCATATTGCAAAGTATTAGCAGTGGTTGTTAGTAGTATTTCGTTTATGCGTTGCAGGCAGTTGTACAGCTGTTCTGCCCCGTTACCCATCAGGCGTATTATTAATCCGCTTACCGGTGCAGCACTTATACCCGTTGCTATATTTATTTCTGTTGATAAAAGATGGAGGAGTTTTTCCTGCAACAATTTTGCATCTATATTTTCCTGTAAATAAATCATGCTGGCCTGGTGAGTGTACCCTTCTAACTGGCCTATGGCCTCTGCATTAATAAGAGCAGGCTGCATTAATAAATTTTCTTTTATTACCAGTTTGTTATTAATAAAAATACAGGTGATGCTCTGGTATTTAGAAAACAAAAATATTTCGCCATGCAGTTTTCTGCCACAGGTAAGTATTTCTCCATAAATAAAACGGCAATGCTTTCCCAGGTAAAATGAATTGCGGCTTATAAATACCGATTGGGCATGCGGCACACATGGATGCGGCAAATAACAAAACGATGCGTTATCGGCAAGATGCACCTGCAACTGCTGGCTTGCACCCACCTTCATATTAAACAGCCGCTGGTAAGCCTGCGTATGCAATTGCAGCCAGCAGTTTTTTTCTATTTCAATTTTGATATTGTAGGCATCGCCATCTAAAATACCGGGCGATGAGCTCATGAGCATTAAATGGAGTTGTGGGCCGGTTTTATCTTCGGTAATATTGGCCACTTTAAATGGAGTAGTACAATATGCCTTTTTTAAATAAGCACATCCATTTTTATCCGCCACTTCTATCTGCAGTTCAGCTTTCATCGGTGCAGTATGGGTTCATTAATGTTTTCTAAAAGAGCATATTTTTTTATCCAGCCAATCACACTATCCAGTCCTTCCAGCGTCATAAGGTTGGTAAAAACAAATGGTTGCCCGTTTCGCATCTGGCGTGCATCTTTTTCCATTACTCCCAGGTTGGCCAGTACATACGGAGCAAGATCAATTTTATTAATCACCAGTAAATCGCTCCTCGTAATGCCGGGGCCACCCTTGCGTGGTATTTTATCGCCACCAGATACATCAATTACAAAAATGGTTATATCTGCCAGGTCCGGGCTAAAAGTTGCTGATAAATTATCACCTCCACTTTCAATAAACAGTAGCTGCATACCTGGTATTCTTGCGGCCATTTCATCTACTGCTTCCAGGTTCATACTGGCATCTTCCCTTATGGCTGTATGCGGGCATCCACCAGTTTCTACCCCAATAATTCTTTCAGCAGCAAGCAAAGAGTTTTTGGTTAAAAACGCCGCATCTTCTTTTGTATAAATATCGTTGGTAATTACAGCAATGCTGTAATCTTTACTCATGGCTCTGCTAAGCCTTTCTATCAAGGCTGTTTTGCCCGAACCAACAGGGCCGGCGATGCCTATTTTTATGTAGTTTCTATTCATATTTTTTTTACACTAATTACACGAATTAATACTAATTTTTTTTTCTTTATTCATTTAGAAGCTGCTTGAGTTGTTTGTCTGAAATTCATTACATAGTCTAAAATGTTGCCATTATGTATGCCGATGAAAGCCTGCCTGGCTGCCCAGGCAGACAGGGATTGTGACATCCCTACATATATGTAGGGACTGATGCTATGAAAATATTTCGCTGGTATTCAAAATAAATAGCTCAAACAACTTCTTAGTCGATGTATTTATTATTAAATTTTTTTGTGCCTGGCCTTTCCAGTTTTTGTCTAGTTTCCACTCATGATTTTTTTACACTAATTACACGAATTAATACTAATTTTTTTCTTTGCCGATATAGTTATTATTTCATAAACCTTTTTTGAGCGCTATCAATCATAATCTTTTGATAGCTGCATTATAAGATTTTTCTTTCTTTCGTTTTTAGATTTGTACCTGCCGGTTTAACTCATATACAACCTGCTGTACAATTGTTCATGCTGCATACAACGAATATCAAAACCTGTGCAGCATAGTCCAATTAAATCTTTATCAGGTTGCATAGATTGTTGTGCAAGTTGCGCCAGTAATGGCAGCAGAGAAAATAACATTTCCTGCCCCTGCTGTTGCCCCAGCGGAATAAGCTTTACACTGTTGGTTACTAAACCTGCTGCGGCATTATAATAAAAACCATACAAAGCATCCTGTTTGCCAATGCCCATGGCGTGTGCACACAGTGCATACACAATACAGTAATTGGTATTTGGTTGCCCTGTAGATATTTGTTTGCTGTAAGCTTTTATCAATTTGTTGCCGGCAAGCGGTTCAAATAATTTTAATAACCGCATGCCTAACTTTTTGCTGGCCTGTCTTATTTGTGCAGGCAGTTTTACGGCGGTACATTCTTCATCGTATTTTAAAATTATATCCAGTTCATTTTTTACGGATGCATCATAAGCCAGCGATACAAACGCCGCATCGGTATATTGCAAACTGTGGCTAAGCATTTCTGTTATGAAAGTTTGGGCTGTTATTTTATCGTTTACAAGGTTTTGCTGAACATAGGTTTCCAGCCCGGTACTATGAGAAAAGCTCCCGATGGGTAGAGCAGGATCACATAAATGCAAAAGAGAAAGTAAAGGCACACTGCTTCCACCTAAAGGTGCAGCAGCCCTTAGCGGCACGGAAGGTTTCCCCATTGCTTTAAAATGGTCAGCTTCTTTCATGAGGCGTAGTTATTTTCATGACTTTTGTAAAGAGGCTTTCGCTGTTTAGATTTGCATGAGGCGATACGGTTGTTTTTAGTGGTTGCAGAAGTTTTCTGTTTTCTTCTTTTACTTCAAAGCCCTGTGCCAGCAGCAGGTTATACAATGGCTTTTCAAAAGGTACCAGTAATTGTTCTGCTTCATAAAATAATGGCAGGTGCTTGTTGCCGATTTCGTAACACACCGATGCCATTTCAAACATATTTTTTGGTTGCACTACCATGCAGTTGCAGGGTAAAATAGAAACTGCAATAATGTGGCTGTCATCTGCAAACAAAATATCTCCCTCTGTAAGTGCAGGATTTTCGTTTAAAAATTTCAGCAGAATTTCTTCACCGTTGGTTGTTTTTTTTCTTAAAATTCTTTTTCGGGCTTCATACCATTGCAGAGCAAGCCAGTCTATTTTTTTGCCGGACGTTTCAGTATTATTAAGGTTACCAATTTTATGTTTTATGAGCATGATAAAAAATTAATTAACCTGATAAAATATATTCTCGAGCATAAAAAAATTTTTTTTTGTGTTTGAATAATATAACCCGCTGCATTAAAATAAAAAATACCGCTGGGCCAAAGGCAATACGGCCAGGGGCTCGCAGGTAATATGTTCTCCATCTACTTTCACTTCATAATTTTCGGGGTTTACCTCTATTTGTGGGGTGGCATCATTATGTATCATATCTTTTTTACTAATATTGCGGCAGTTTTTTACAGGTAATATTATTTTTTGTAAATGATATTGCTGCACAATGTTTTTTTGTAAAGAAATGTTTGAAACAAATACTGCGCAGGTGTTGTGCAATGCTTTGCCTGCAGCACCAAACATGTGGCGGTATATTACAGGCTGTGGTGTGGGGATAGATGCATTAGGATCGCCCATGCGGCTGGCTATAATCATACCACCCTTAATAATCATTTCTGGTTTTGCGCCAAACAAAGCTGGTTTCCATAAAACAATATCCGCCATTTTACCGGGCTCAATAGAGCCTGTATATTCACTTATGCCATGTGTTATGGCAGGGTTAATGGTGTATTTGCTCACATATCTTTTTACCCTGAAATTATCATTGCCTTTGCCTTCATCCTGTGGCAGGCTTCCCCGCTGCACTTTCATTTTATGAGCGGTTTGCCAGGTGCGAATTATCACTTCTGCCACCCGGCCCATGGCCTGGCTATCGCTGCTCATCATACTAAACACACCCATATCCTGCAAAATATCTTCTGCTGCAATGGTCTCCGGCCTTATCCTGCTGTCTGCAAAAGCCACATCCTCCGGCACAGATTTATCCAGGTGATGGCATACCATCAGCATATCCAGGTGTTCATCAATAGTGTTTATGGTATATGGCCTGGTGGGATTGGTAGAGGAAGGTAATATATAAGGATACATGGCCGCTTTTATAATATCCGGTGCATGGCCTCCACCGGCACCTTCTGTATGAAAAGTATGTATCACCCTGCCATTAATAGCAGCAATAGTATCTTCTAAAAAACCCGCTTCATTTAAAGTATCGGTATGAATGGCCACCTGCACATCCAGTTTATCTGCTATCTGCAAAGCGGCATCAATTACTGCCGGGGTGCTTCCCCAGTCTTCATGAATTTTTAAACCCAAGGCACCAGCTTCTACCTGTTCTTCCAAAGCAGCTAAAGAGGAAGAGTTGCCTTTACCAAAAAAACCGAGGTTTACCGGATAGGCTTCTGCAGCTTCCAGCATTTTTTGTATGTTCCATGCGCCGGGTGTTACGGTAGTAGCATTTGTTCCATCTGCCGGGCCGGTGCCACCTCCTATCATAGTAGTAATGCCGCTGAACAATGCATGGTCTATTTGCTGCGGACAAATAAAATGAATATGGGTATCTATACCGCCAGCGGTGGCTATAAGACCTGCGCCACCATGCACTTCTGTGCTTGCTCCAATAATCATATCAGGCGTAATGCCATCCATGGTATCTGGGTTACCAGCTTTGCCAACCGCCACAATTTTTCCATCTTTAATTCCAATATCTGCTTTTACAATTCCCCAATGATCAATGATCATTACACTGGTAATTACAAAATCCAGCACACCCTCTTTTCTGGTAGCCGTTGCAGATTGTGCCATGCCATCCCTGATGGTTTTGCCACCGCCAAACTTTGCTTCATCGCCATATACCGTAAAATCTTTTTCTATTTCAATAAACAATTCTGTATCGCCCAGTCTCACTTTATCTCCTGTGGTGGGGCCATACATGTTAGCGTATTTTATGCGGTTAATCTTCATGCTTTTGGTCGTTTAAATCGTTGAACGTTTAATTACCTCACCCCAACCCCCGTCCGACCGGGTCATCCGGGCGGGCCTCTCCAAAAGAGAGGGAACTGGAATTGGATATTTTATAATTTAAAATCCTCTTAAGTTAATAACATTGGTTTAATGGTTTAAAGTTGGTCGGGCAATTTCACCTTTGACCTTTCACTTTTGCCCTTTCTCTCTCTCGCCTTTTTCATCCACCTTTCCATTGGTCAAATTATTAAATCCCATTATTATTTTATTACCGCCGAAACTTACAAGCTCTACCGTTTTTTCTTCGCCGGGTTCAAAACGTACTGCCGTGCCTGCTGCAATATTTAGCCGCATGCCCCGTGCTTTTTCTCTCTCAAATTTCATTTGTTTATTCACTTCATAAAAATGAAAATGAGAGCCCACCTGTATGGGCCGGTCGCCGGTATTTACTGCAGTAACGGTTATGGTTTTTCTTCCCACATTGCATTCAATATCTTCTTTTGCTAAAATGTATTGGCCTGGTATCATGATAAAACAGCCCCCGGCCCCAAAGGGGAGTTGTCCGGAGTTTTTTAGTTAAAAAAATTAGTTTAATCAAATGGTGGGTTTTATTCTACACAATTATTTTTTATCACTCTTATAATTTTATTTAAAAGTTCTTCAAAACTTACATACCCATCAATATAAGCATCCTTATGGCACACGTGGCTTTATAGGGTCATGCACTGTTACCAGTTTTGTACCATCAGGAAAAGTAGCTTCAATCTGAATTTCATGAATCATTTCTGCAATACCTTCCATCACATCATCACGGGTTAAAATAGTAGTGCCGTATTGCATGAGCTGGGCCACGGTTTTGCCATCCCTTGCAGCTTCCTGAAGCTAGCTGCTGATGAGGGCTATGGCCTCCGGGTAATTTAATTTCAGCCCCCTCGCTTTTCGTTTTTGGGCTAACTCTCCGGCTAAAAAAAGCAATAGTTTTTCTGTTTCTCTTGGCGACAAATGCATGCCTTAATTAATTTATAGTGTGCTATGGCGGGGGCAACCGAAGAAATATAATGAGAGTGTTAAGGTAGTAAAAAATCCAGTACTAAAATATTCCTGATGTTTTTAATAAAATTAATGACGGAAGCTGCAAAAGTTTATAAGGCAAAAGATGAGGAGGCTTGTTGTACTATTTTTTTACAGGATTATGCTGCTGATAAAATAATTTTTACTCCAAGATTTTTTATAAAGCATATTGAAGTTTATTTCATACATTTTTATTTAAAAAAATCTTACAGATATGCCTGTAGAAATTTATACTGTTATAAAAAGAAAACGCTTAACATTAAAATAATAGTTTGATAACGGATGGTTTCAATCATTTCAATTCTTAATCATATAATATCGTACAATAAATACACATTACATTTACGCAGCTGCCTGTAAATTTTCAAACACCAGATTTATACTAAGCTGAAATATGTGACATTATTTTTCAAAACATTTTACCATGCAGGGAATTCAACTTTTTGAATATAAATCTTTAAAAGAGTCTCTCCATAAATTACAAGAGTCTGAAATTTTCCTTTCAGGAACAGAACACGCTCATATCATTGCAGAGCATGAAAAAAAACTACAGGAAATATACAGCAATTACCGGCTTGCATTAGATCGGGTGTCGGAATTTATCAATCAATTTGACGAGCACAAACTTTCTATAAGAAGGCTTAAGGTACAGTACAAAAAACACAATGGAAAAGTTTTAAAAAGAATTTAAAAGCAGTATTTTTTAATGAAACTGAAAATCTGGATTGATTAAATTTTTAAATTTTTACAAATCATTTCTTTTATACTTTTCTAAGTAACGGGAATAAAAAAACAGGCGTTCTTTCCCCCTTCTTTTCCTCTTAATTTTATTATTTTTTTGTTCTTATGTATACTGCTTTTTAAAAACTCCTCTTAACAATTTGATTGCTTTTTGGTAACAGCGGTTTTTAACTTTTTGTTTTAGGTTTGCCTTCTGTAAATATTGTAATTAAAATAATT
This sequence comes from Chitinophagaceae bacterium, assembly GCA_043772635.1. GTDB lineage: Bacteria > Bacteroidota > Bacteroidia > Chitinophagales > Chitinophagaceae > Ferruginibacter. The sequence goes on along the minus strand of JAYVGA010000183.1, from coordinate 15,476 downwards.
TCATTATAATAATCTTTCAGAATCCAACTATCCTGCTGCTGTCCATATCCTTTTTTGAAAACATACATTCTGCATTAATTAAATCTTAAAAAAAATTCAATTCGCCCAGGTTTTGGGCGTACTGATATCATTATTAAAAATGGTAAACAATAAATCTATGTCTTTAAATCTACAAAAGTTTATACCCCTTAAAGTAACTACTCTTCTCATTTATTGTTTTTTCAATTCATATGCTGTAACCAGCGCCAGTGCTCAAACAAGCCAGCAAACCAATAAAAGCAGCAGTGTAACGGGCATTGTACGGGACGACAAAAATTTTCCTTTGTCTGGTGCAACCATCACGGTAGAAAAATCAACAAAAGCCACTACAACTTCTGTAAACGGAGATTATGTGTTAAATCTTGCACCTGGTACTTATACAATCATAGTAAGTTCTGTAGGTTTTGAAGGTAAACGTATTACGGAAGTGCTGATAAAACAAAACGGGCAAACAGATTTAAACATCACACTTACTCCTAAAAAAGGAACTTCCCTGGATAATGTGATTGTTACATCAAGTGCAAAAAAAGAAACGGCCAGCAGCCTTTTAAGAACACAAAAGAACAGCGCCAGCATGATGGATGGAATAAGTGCAGAAACCATGAGAAAAACGCCGGATAATAATATTGCGCAGTCTCTGGCAAGAGTAAGTGGTGTAAATGTGCAGGGCGGAAAATTTGTTACTATACGGGGAATAAGCGACCGCTATAATAATGTGCAGATTAACGGTTCCTCTCTGCCCAGCTCTGAGCCCAACAGGAGAAATTTTAGTTTTGATATTATTCCTTCATCGCTGGTAGATAATGTGGTAGTAAACAAAACTGCTTCGCCGGATTTGCCCGGCGAATTTACAGGGGGCCTGGTGCAGGTAAATACAAAAGATATCCCTTCAAAAAATTTTGTGGAGTTAAGTATTGGCACAGGCATTAATACCGAAAGCACCAATAAAGATTTTATTGGTTTTGAAAGAGATAAAAATGCAAATACAGGTAAAGTAAATAAAGACAGGTTGTGGTTTGGTACAGGCAGGGCATTTGATCCGGTAAAATTTTATAATCAATACAATACTAATGATACACTGGCCACAAGAGCCACATCACAAAAAATAAAAAACCGCTGGCAGTTTAATACATATGCTTACACACCGGTGCAAAACTACCAGCTGAGCGGTGGATTGGCAAAGCGTTTTAAAAACAGCAACTCCCTTGGAGCAATTGCTGCCATAACCTACAGAAATGATCAGACTTATGAAAATGCAGAGGCAAGAAGCCCTACCAACTTTGATGTAATAAATGAAAGGTACAAATACAATACTACCATTGGCAGTATTTTAAACATGGCCTATAAAACTAAAAATCACAGAATTGCCTGGAAAAATTTATACAATAAAAAATATACAAACCAGGTAGATGACAGAATAGGGTTTAATGAAAGTCAGCAAAGGGAAAAAGAACGCAGATTTGGTGATGTTACCTTGCAGGGAAAACTTTTTCAAACCCGGTTAGAAGGCGATCATGTTTTTGGTTCTAAAAATTATAAAGTAGACTGGTATGCAGATGATATTAAATATACAAGAGAGCAACCGGATACCCGTTATCTTCTTAATAAAGATCTCTCAAAAAGCCTTTACGATTACGAATTTAAAGAACCGTCCTTAAACAATGGCGGAGTGTACGCAGCGGTTTTTGAAGAAAAGCGTAACAATGCGGGCATAAATTTTAGTGTTCCCTTTTTAATTAAAGGAGAAAAAGAACTGGTAAAAATTGGTTATGCATTTTCAAACCGAAAAGCGGAATATGAAAATACAGGTTTACGTATTCTTGCAAAAGATCTTAACTCAAATCTTATACCCAATAACAGGTATGCCCCTTATTATACATTAGTAACACCCGATAAATTTGATAATGGTATCCTTTACTACGATCCTGTTCTTTCCAGCAATTCAAAATCTGGAGATTCATATACAGGTACGCAGAAACTGCATTCCTTTTACAGTATGTTGGATTTTAAATTCCTCAAAAAATTCCGTTTTACCGGTGGGGTACGGTATGAAAATAACCTGGTAGATGTATCCACTGCAAAATATATTCTCACAAATTTTGGATCGCCAACATCTGATACCGGTGCTGTTTATAAAGAAAATAACTGGCTGCCATCTACCAATATTATCTACAGCCTCAGCAATAAAATAAATATCCGGATGGCTTACAGTAAAACACTATCCAGGCCCGACTTTGCAGAGAGGGCTTTTGCCGAATATTTTGAATTTACAGATCAGCTTTTTATAAGAGGTAATGTAGGCCTTCAACTAACTACTGTAGATAACTATGATCTGCGGTTTGAATATTATCCCTCTGGTGGAGAAATTCTTTCTTTCTCGCTTTTTTATAAAGATTTTATAAACGCAGTAGAAAGAGATTTTGAAGTGGGTAACCCCAGCAGTACTGTTTCCTATTTAAACAGGCCAAGAGCCAATGCAAAAGGTTTTGAAATTGATATTAGAAAAAACCTGGCATTCATTGCTAAAGAATCTAAAATACTAAAACGCATTTTGGCAAGTTGCAATTTTACTTATTTAAAGGGGCAGGTAACCACAGGCGACAGCAGTATTACCCAGCAAAACAGGCCCATACAGGGGCTTGCGCCTTACATTATTAATGCGGGTATAGGTTATGAACAAAGAAGGTGGGGCCTCAATCTTTCCTTTAACCGGTCGGGCAGAAAAATATTAAATGCCGGAAGGGATATTCAAAATACCCAACTGGAAAATCCAAGGAGTGTACTGGATCTTCAGCTAAATGCAAAGTTTTTTAAAGATAAAATGCAGGTGCGTTTTAACGCAGGCGATATCTTAAACCAACACTATATTATTTACAGCCATTCCAACAAACAGGGATTATTATATGACGATCCAAAGGGCGATGCCTTTAATCCGGAATCAGATTTTTTGAATTACAAAGCAAAGAGAGGAGTTAATTTATCTATGAGTATTTCTTATAGATTTTAATTCTTCAGGCACTTATATTTTTTAACCACCAAAATTTTAAAAAAACTATGACAGAATCTTATTTATGAATCAACCTAAAAACAAATCCTCACACATTTATCTGCAAACCATAAGTAAACTATTACAAAAAATTTTTTTACAAAGTCATTTATAAACACAATTATTTTAAAAAACTAATTATGAAAAAGAATTTTTTCAGCATTGCTGTAATTGTTTTTTCAGCATTTGCAGCAACAAAAACAAATGCCCAGGCTACTATTACGTTGCCCAATTTAATTAATGCAGGTAACTCTCCTTTTTTATGCGAGGCAGCCAACACTTATATCATTAATGGCAAAGTGGTGGTAGCAAACGGAGGTATTCTTCAAATTGAAGCAGGTACCCTTTTAAAAGCAAATAAAATATTGCCCAATGCCAATGCAAGTGCGCTGCTGGTATCCCGTGGTGGCACTATTGAAGCCAACGGAACAAACACCAATCCAATTGTTTTTACGTCTAACCAGGCTACACCAGCAAGCGGAGACTGGGGTGGTATTGTTATCCTGGGCAGAGCGCCAAACAATCGTACTGTAAACCCTGTAATTGAGGGTGTTGATGGAACTACACTTCCTGCAGGAACTGATTTTAATTACGGCCCGGTACCGGCAACTGTTGGAGGTTTACCAGCGCCGGGTTTACCAGATGAAAGTTCTGGATTTATGACTTATTGCCGCATTGAATATGCAGGTGCCCGCATCTCCGATGCCAACGAATTAAATGGTTTGACTTTAGGTTCTGTTGGCCGTGGCACAGAGCTGGATTTTATCCAGGTATTGTATGGTGCTGATGATGCATTTGAGTTTTTTGGTGGAACTGTAAATGCAAAACACCTTGTAGCACTTGCGCCTGATGATGATGCATTTGATTTTGATTTTGGTTACTCAGGCAACCTGCAGTTTTGTGTTTCTTTATTAAAGCCTGAAAAACCTGTTTACTCTTCTGATCCTAATGGAATTGAAAGTGATAACGATGGTACAGGTACTACTGCTACACCAAAAACCGACGCCAAGATTTCAAATATGACTGTTGTTGGATTTATTGATGACGCCACTGCAGATGCTAAAGCCATATTAAACGGAGCACGCTTTCGCAGGCAAAGCAGTTACACTGTTAGAAACTCTATTTATATGGGCTTTAATACAGGCGTATTCCTGGATGGCACTGGTGCAGATGCTTCTAAATTTCAATACAATGTAGTACACGGTTTTAATGCAGCATCTATTGTTACTCCCGCAGGCAGCCCTGCTCTTAATGCAAATAACCTGCAAATTACAGGTAACACCGATTTTTCAAACCTGGGCATTGAGTTAGCAAACCCCTTTATTGAAGGTGGCGCTCCGGATTTCAGGCCAACATTTGACTCTCCTGTAGAAATTAAAACAGGTGCAAATTTCACTGGTTTTACAGGAATCCCTGCCGGCTTTTTTCAAACCGTTGTTTACCGTGGTGCATTTCCTGCAAATACCAACTGGGCAAGGATCTGGACAAAATGGACAAATTTTCAGTAATTGATTTAATAATATTAAAAAAATAATATGAAACAGATTTTTATTGCTCTTCTCATGTTACTGTCATTTTCGGGCTTTGCCCAAACGGTAACTGAAGTGTACTATCCAAAGTACGTTCAGGGGGTTGGTAATGCAAACCCACCGGACGACAGGAAAGTACCTTACGCCTGCCGCATGCAGGTAAACGGATTAACTCCAAATGCCACTTACCGTTTTTACTCTCTGTTTGGAAATCAGCCAACAGGTAATACAGGTATTGGTGGATATATTGTAGTAAACCAGGCAGGTAATTTTCAAAGAGTTACTTCTGCCACCCTTTCTGTAGCCGGCAGATTTCAAACTGCCACTGCAGATGCAGCAGGTAGTTTTACTGCATGGTTTATTGTAGAGCCCTCAAGTGATATCAGCTTTGCTCCGGGATCTACTTTGTACTGGAGAATATTTTTAAATAATGGTAATAATGGTACTGCAGTGGTTACACGAATTACAGCAGCTAACCCTGTTACCGTTTTAGGATGGGGCTCTACCCCAACCCTTGGATCGGGGATAAGAAATACCAACCTTGCAGGTTATACCCCAAAGAATTTTGTAATGCTTTGGGATAATGTAGCTAGTACCGGAAGGCCGGAAACCGGCGCTTTTGTAGAGAGTGATGGAACAAGAAATTTAAGTGCTTTAAATGCAGACCCTACCAATGAAGGGTATGCTCCTTTTTATGGCGATAATGTGGACGGGGTAAATGGTGCATGGGGTACTATTATTCCTAACAATTTAGCCAATGGTATTGGAAATGTTACCCAGTTCAGCCTCGTTAATGCTGCTGTTGTAAATTCATGCACATCTGCAACTGGTGTATATGGTGCAGCAAATACGGCAAATGCAAATGTTGGCCTTTCTGCACTTACCTTTTCATGTTCTCCCATTGCGCCTGCATTAGGTGCATCAGCAACTGCAACAGGTGTGGGTTGTTTTGGAAATGCTACAGGTATTGTAACTGCTACCGGTAATGCTGGTACTCCTCCTTATTCTTTTACTATTGCAGGCCCCACAGTAAATACAACTGGTGCAACATCTGGTGTTTTTACTGGCCTGTTAGCAGGTTCTTATACCGTTACTGTAACTGATGCTGCTGCCGGAACTGCTACCGCTACCGCTACTGTAAGCCAGCCTGCTGCTGCCTTAGCAGCATCTGCTGTTGCTGGTACAATTGCATGTTTTGGCGCATCTACCACAGGAACTGTTACTGCTACTGGTGGTACCACACCATACAGTTATGTAATTGCTACAGGACCTGTAATAAATACTACTGGTGCTGCAAGTGGCGTATTCACTGGCTTAAGTGCAGGTGCCTATACCTTCATCGTTACCGATGCAAATAATTGTAATGTTACCACTGCAGGTATAACTGTTGCCGCTGCTCCTGCAGCACTTACCTCGGCTATTGCGGTTACTGCTCCCATAATTGTGGTTGGTGGTACAGGTACAATCAGAGCTACGCCTGCCGGTGGTACTACTCCTTATGCATATACAGTTGCTGGTACTACGGTTAATACTACTGGTTCTGCAAGTGGAATATTTACAGGTTTATCAGCCGGATCTTATACCATTACAGTTACAGATGCAAGAGGTTGTACGGTTACTACCTCCTCTGTTACACTTTCTAATCCTGGCCCATTAACAGCTTCCTCTGTTATCACAACTGCTTTTAGTTGTGCGCTTACTGGCAGTGTTACTGTATCTGGTTCTGGAGGTGTTGCTCCTTATACAGGAACAGGTCTTAAAAATATTACTGCTGCGGGTAGTTATACTTATACTGTAACAGATGCGCAGGGATCTACTGCAACAACTACCATTGTTGTTGCTCTTGCTGCAGGATGCCCAACCGTAGCCGATGTATTATTACCTAAATATGTTCAGGGCGTAGGTTCAGGCGAACCATCTGACGACAGAAAAGTGCCTTTTGCCGCACGCATGACAATTAATGGTTTAACCCCTGGTGCTACGTACCGTTACTATAATTTATTAGTAAGCAATCCCACGAATGGATCTGGTGGAAGCGGCGCATACATTGTTGCCACCCCATCCGGAAACTTTACAAGGGTAACTTCACCCACACTGGCTGTTGCCGGAAGATATGGACAACTTACAGCCAATGCCGGTGGTTCTGCCACTGCATGGTTTATTGTTGAGCCATCCAGCCAAACTGAATTTACTCCAGGAACCCAACTTTATCTAAGGGTTTTCTTAAACAATGGCAGTGCTACTCCAGGTACAGCTGTGGCCATCCGTGCTACTTCTGCTGCACCAATTACCGTATTAGGTTTTGGTTCTGCTGCAAACCAGGGAACTGGTATAAGATCTACCAATGCTGCCTATACCGCTAAAAACTTTATGATGCTCTTTAACAATGAAGCAGGTACAGGAAGACCAGAAGCGGGCACATTTGTAGAAAGCGATGGAACAAGAAACCTGAGTGCATTAAATGCAGATGTAACCAATGAAGGATATGCTCCATTTTATGGAGATAATGTAGATGCTGTTGCAGGTGCATTTGGAACAATTATTCCTAATAATCTTGCAACTGGTATTCGTAATATCACTCAATATACTTTAGCAGACGGTGCTTTTGTAAACAGGTGTACTTCTACCAATGGTGTATTTGGTACTGCTGTTACCGCTAATACCAACGGTGGTCTTACAGAACAGGTGGTTACCTGCACTCCATTTGCTGCTGCAACTATTGCAGATCCGGCAGTAGGTCAAATGAACTTTACTACTATTGCCAATGCAACTCAAAGTGCCAACACACTTTTGTTTGCTCCGGCTTATAAGCTCAACATTCCTTTCTATAACTTAAACCAATTAAATATTGTTCCAAACGGTACAATAAGGTTGACGGTTAACTTGGGAAGCAAATTGATTCTGGATCCTGCCTTTAACCTTGCCACAGCTCCATTAAGTAATTATTTTGCCTGGACCTCTACAGTAGTTGCCGGCAATGTAATTATCACCGGAACTCAAATTGCCGATATTCCGGAAGATTTTACCGGAGCATTGGTATTTAACGTGAAAGGTAGTTTGTCATGTACTTCTAACATCAGCACTAATATTACCATTGTAAATACATTGGCCATTTTGCAGGATGAGGATTTACAAAACAATGCTGCTACATTACAATACACTTTACCTGTAACCGTTGCTACTACACAGGTAAACGTTACCTGTAACGGGCTTGCTAACGGTATTATAAATGTTGTTGCCAGCCCTGGAGCTACAGTAGTTATCAGGAATTCGGCAAACGCAGTTGTAGCTGCTACTGGTCTTGTGCCAGGTGTTTATACCATTACCGCTACAGCTACAGGCGATGCTCCTCTTTCAAATGTGTGCAGCAGTACTGCTACAGTAACAATACTTCAACCTGCTGTATTAACTGTTGCTACAACGGGAAGTACCAATAACGTATGTAATGGTGGCACAGACGGAAGCGTTTCTGCAGCATCAGCAGGCGGTACATTACCTTACTCTTATACCATTGCAGGACCTACAGTGAACACAACCGGAGCAAACTCTGGTATTTTTACAGGATTAGCTGCCGGTAGTTATACCATCACTACTACAGATGCAAATGGCTGTTCGGCCACTACATCAGCAGTAGTTGTAACACAGCCTGCGGGAGGAATACCAGATATAACACTGGGTTCTGATATTACAGGAAGTTTGTTTACTTCACCTGGTGCAACGCAGACTATTGTTTACAACATAGCTGAAATAGGTGGTAACTCTGCCGTAGGAGATACCATCAGAATTACTAAAGTTGCGGGCTTTACTATTAATTTTAATGCTGCTATTTTTTCTACCACTGTAGGTACTACTACCTATACACTTGATAACTCCAGGTGGAAAATTGATAACAGTAACCCCGCTTTTGTTTCTATCATTTTAACTGATCCTTTAAACAGTTTAAATGCCGGCACGCTTCTTTGTCTTCAAAGGGTAAATGTGGCTATTTCCGTAACACGTAATACGTCTAACATTTCAACCTTTACATTAAGTGCAAGGTTAAGAAAAGCCAATGGAGAATTAAACCTCAGCAATAACCTGAATTCAATTGTTCTTGCTGCTGAATAGCTAAACAACAAAGGGGTAACCACCCCCTTTGTTATTATAAAATATTTTAAAAAATTTATTATGAAATTTAATTTAAAAAACAAGCGTCTAAGTTTTAAGAGCCTCTTTGCAACCGGGTTACTGGTGGCTTCTTTAAACGGCACCGCCCAGGACAGATCAGCAGTTATTGCAGATCCTAAACTGGGGAAAATAGAGCTGTCAGATTTTTCAGGTTCCCTTCTTGATGTCGTAAACCTGCAGTCAGATCAGCTGATTAAACTAAAGCTTCCTGTAGCATGCGATAATCATGGGAAAGCTTTACCGGCGGGTAGTTGTAAAATAAAAATAGGCTTTGGCTCCAGGCTGGGTTTAGATCCCGGGTTTGATATTGAAGATGCAGGTATGGGTAATTATTTTAAATGGACTTCTGCTACAGTTGGTGGTGAGTTGCAGGTAACCGGAGAATTAATAAATACACTTCCGGCAAGCGTAAATGCAGTAAATCTTTCTTTCCGGCTTAAAGTAAAGGAAGAAGGTAATTCTGCCATAACTGCTAATTTTTTAATAAGCAACCATAACACTACTACAATTTTGTCTGACGAGAATGGTGCCAACAATGCCAGTGTTTTAAGTTATAAAATCGGCAAAAAAGGCATCATTGATCCTACAGTTGCAGAAGGCAAACTTAAACTTGGGGTATTTCCTAATCCTGCCAAAGATGTAAGGGCAGTAAACATTAGTGTGCTGCAGGGCAAACTGATTGGTAAATATCAAATCAGTCTTTTTGATCTTGCCGGAAAAGTGATTCACACAAAAGAATTGCAATTAAACCTGGCCAGTACTTTTACTTATGATTTTGGTAATATAGCAGCAGGCAAATACCTGATAAAAGTATTAAATGCCAATGGTACCGAATCAACTGTATTGAAGTTTGAGAAATTGTAAAATAGTTTTAAGTAACTATTTGTATTTCTAATTTAAAAAAACATGCATGATACTTCATGCATGTTTTTTTTTATTCTCGTCTCCATAAATTTTTGTTTGCTTTTAAGCATAAAAACGTCACCAGGTTTTTTACGGAAAGAAGTAACAAATTGGTTACAATTAGGTAACAATAAGGCATCGGTATTTTTTTACATTTGCCCATGTTACTGTATCCCTTGAATATCATATCTACCTGAAAAATCCGGCAGTTTAAACGATTTATTTTTTTACACTTTTATCAATCTATTTTTATGAAGAAGATTTTAACGCTCTCTTGTTTGTTATTTTCCTATGCTGTTTTTGCGCAGCCCTCTGTTACAGAAATTAATCTTCCGCAATATGTACAGGGCGTGGGTAGTGCTAACCCCCCGGACGATAGAAAAGTACCATTTGCATGCAGGATGCAGGTTAATGGTTTAACTCCAAATGTTACTTATCGTTTTTATTCTTTATTTGGAAATGCGCCTACCGGTAATACCGGCATAGGTGCATATATTGTAGTAAACCAGTCTGGTAATTTTCAAAGAGTAACATCGGCTAACCTTTCCGTAGCAGGCAGATATCAAACTGCGGTTACTGATGCTACGGGTAGTTTTACTTCATGGTTTGTTCTGGAGCCATCAAGTGATATTGGCTTTACTCCAGGTACTCTTTTGTACTGGAGAATATTTTTAAACAATGGAAATAATGGTGCAGCAGTTGTAACCAGGCTTACTAATCCAAATCCTGTTACTGTATTGGGCTGGGGTTCGGCAGCTAACCAGGGAACAGGGTTGAGGAGCACTGCAATTCCGGAATATACCGCCAAAAACTTTTTGTTTTTTTACGATAATCAAACCGGTTCGGGCAGGCCGGTGGCAGGTACTTTTATTGAAAGTGATGGTACCAGAAATTTAAGTGCATTAAATGCAGATCCTACCAATGAAGGGTATGCTCCATTTTATGGCGATAATGTAGACGGACAGGATAAAACATTTGGAACAATTATCCCCAACAACCTTGCAAATGGTGTGCAGAATATTTCAGAATTTTCATTATCAGGCGGAGAAAAATTGAGGGCCTGTTCCTCTCCTGATGGAACTTATGGAGCATTAAATACTTCCAATGCAAATGGAGGTTTAACTGCCCTGGTACTAACATGCTCTCCGGCTGCATTACCGGTTTCCCTCACTAATTTTACAGCATCTGTTTTAACTGATAATAAAGTATTGCTCCGGTGGGTGACCGCAAGTGAAATTAATGCAGCATTTTTTGAAGTAGAATCTTCATCCACAGGATCTGGATTTGCAAAATTCAGCACCAGGGTACCTGCTAAAGGAAGTAACAATACTTACGAACTGGAAGATGTATTAAAACCTGGTGTTACTTATTACCGTTTAAAGATGATTGATATTGACGGTAAATACAGTTACAGCAATATTGTAACAGTTAATGGTAAACAAACATATAAATTATTAATTTCTCCAAACCCCGCAAGCCATAATATAGCAGTTAGCCATATAAAGGCAAAGCAGGGAAGTGTTATTGGAATATTCAGTATTAACGGATCTCTTATTTCTATGCAAAGTATAAGAGAAGGCGCTATTCAAACAAGTATAGACATCAGCAGAATTCCTGCAGGTAATTATTTGCTGGTGTTTGAAAATGAAGGGAAAAAGGAAAGTGTAAAATTTAAAAAACTTTAATTCACCTTAAGAAAGAGCACCTGGTTACCAGGTGTTCTTTTTTTATTTAATCCTTTTACCGGCAAAAAATAAAAAAATGAGAAAAACAACAGTAGCAGTTTGTGCTATTATATTAATGGTTTTTTCTTTTGTAAGCTGCTCAAAAAAGGGCGATGCTGTTGTAGAACCTTTTATTGCAAAATATAAGTTTACAGCTTATACCATTGATAGTTTTAGATTTAAAATTACAGTAAACGATGTTGTTATTTCTGATAGCCTTAAAACAGGCAGTGATGTAACAAAAGATTTAATTTTTACCACAGATAAAATGGCAAAATTGAAAGTATTTAATGCAAATACGAATCAGCTGTATACCGATACAACTATTGCATTAAAACTGGGCTCATATATAATTTCTATTGTTCAACTTTCAAGTGGTCAAAATCCTGCTATTCCGCAAGCCCCCGCAGAAGCAGCCCCTTTGCCGGGTAACTCCAAAATCAGATTTCAGTATGTTAAACCCCAACCCATTCCCGCACTTGCGGCCAATGGGTATTTACCTTTTTTTGATTCAATAAAATGTGTAGTAAAAAAATCTTTTAATGGCTCGGGATTAACTACAGATACTGTTATACTAAGCCAGTATGAAACAACGGAATTTTATGAAAACAAAGTAGGAACAAGGTATAATATTGAAATTAGAAACCCGGTTACCAATTTTGTTTATGATAATGGCAACGGAGTAAGCATAAATACAGGAGGAGCTGCACAATTGCCCGATTTTAATACGGCTATTATTTATAGTTATGATACTTTAAGTTCCGGAAGATTCCGCTACAAAACAACAAGGATATATTAATAATTAATTTTTGATTGGTAAATTTAGAACAGGATTACAGATCATTTTTTTCTTTTAATTAAATTATAATTTATGCCGCCTCAGCTTAACTGGGGCGGTTTTTTATATCTTAATAGAAAATGATAAAAAAGAGTAAATAATTAATTTTTTATTTTTCGTTGTATTCAAAAAAATGCAGTGGGCAAGGTTTTCTTAAAAAGCATATCAGGCCAAATAAAAAAAATTACTACTTCTAAAACTTCACTACAGCATACTAAATGTAATTACAAGTATTGAGCCTTATAATATACTACCCGCCTGCTAAATAACTTATTTTATACCTAATCTGTTTTCGTTATGAAGAATGCGGCATGCTGTTTCCATCAGTTAACCCTTCATGTTTAAAAATATGAATAGGGTATTAAATTTTTGCTTTAGCAGCGGGTATGGCAATCTCATTTTTTCCCTTTACGGCAGCTGCAGGGTAAAAGCTTACTTCACAAACCTTTTCATCACGGCACCTGCTTATCCTGTTTGGTTATAGTAAAACTTATCATCCTTATCTGTACATTAGCCCTTGTAAAATTTTACCCGGTTAAAATTTATCTATAATTAAAAAACTACAATTATAATTAATGAGATTGTTTGGTACAAAGTATAGGCTATCCCATACGCTTAAACATCTTTGCTTATTCCTGTTATTGATACACCATACTTATGCGTATTTATTTCATTGTATGCAAAAAATTTATCTGCACATTTCAGCCTTTTTTTAATATCGCTGATTGTGTAAACGCTAAAAAACTCCATGCTGGCTGCCAGCCGATGGAGTTTTTTTTACTTTCAAATTAAAATCTATATATGGGACTGCCATTATTTTTAATGAAAAACAAGGACAGGAAATTATTAATTTTTTTGCCACTTTACCACTGTATGCCGGCCATCATTTTGGTTAAAAATATTAATGATGTATTGCCCTGCCGAAATGCTGCCAGTTTCATAATTAAATTGTTTTACATTATTTATATTTATCCTTTTTTTACTGATTAACTTTCCGGTTACATCCATAAGGGAAATGTTGTAATTGCCATTAAAAAACCCTTCTGCTTTGCGTATAAAAAATTGCCTGGTTTCGTAAGCAGCAGGATTGGGGAAAACGATTACTGCGGCTTCATGTTTTTCATCACAGCTTCCTGAAACTTTTCTTATTTCGCTGTATTGAAATTTACCGTCTTTATCTACACATTTTATTCTTATAAACAATTGCGGCGATTTCATGCTTTCTGTAATACCAAAAGCAAATTTGTACTTTATATTGTTAGCCGCAGTAAGTTCTCCGTTTTTTTCAAAATAAATTCCATCTTTACTTATTTCTATTTCATATCTATTTACATTTATTTCATTTTCAGCATCAAAGTTTATATTGATGTTACAGGCTTCCTTAAGTACTGCAAGCCTGGTAAATGTTACCGGAACAACCACACTCTGGGAAATAGCGTAAGGTAAAAATGTATTGTTATTATTACCATTTTCATCAGACAGGATGGTAGTAGTGTTATGATTGGTAACCAAAAAATTTGTGGTAATTGTTGAGTTACCAATTATGGTACCTTTTATATTAAAAGTAACAGTGTCTAAATAATTAGCAGGCAAAGGAGCAATAAGGTCACCGGTAATTTGAACCTGGCCGCCAGAAACAATGGCGGTCCAGCTAAAATAATTATTTGTATTTACAGTACTTAAATCAAAATTTGGATCGAGCTCTATTTTGGAACCAAGGCCTATTTTAATTTTACAAGTGCCCGAAGGAAGGTTATTGGTGATGTTGTAATTAATAACAGGTACTTTTAAACTAATCACTTCATTAACAGGAATAAGACCCGGGTTAATGGTTAGAGAAGATGTAACACTTGCTGTTCTCATTTCATTTACTGCAGGATCTGCAAACACTGCCTGGCCAAAACTTTGTGAAAATAATGCCAAAACAAACAGAGTGGTAAAGATTAAATTCTTCATATAGTTAGTTTTTTAAAATTTAAATTTATTTTTTTAGTGCCTGATAATACAGTTCCCCTATTCATATTTATAATGAATATACATGTACCGTTTTTTGCAAAACGTATAACACCAGATAAAGAATTTTAGTGGGTAAAAACTGGTTTTAAACGGGAGCGGAGCTGTTTAAATTACTAAGTAAAAATAGTTTTTTTACATAGGGAGTACATTAACCAATTGTTATTGTTATATTACTAATTTAGGAATGCTTTTGAGCAACGTGGATAATGCTGGTATAATTAATTTTTAAGACCGGATAATTTTTTCCGGAACCGGAGGCATGAAATAAAAATATAACAATTTAATAAAGATGCTTTTGCTTTTGAGTGGAAGTAAAGAGAATATAAAATAATAACAACCTGTAGCTGAATTAATGTTCTTACCATGAGTTAGCTTTTTTTAATTCATCTCCGCCATTGCCATAAAAACATAAGGATTAATAGACCAATCGTCATTCATCAACTCATTAAATTCACCCAGTCTTAAATCCAGCAGGTTACTGGTTTCATTTATTTCCCAAATAGTAAGGGGTTTTTGGGCAGGTGTAGTTTCATTAATTTCAGGCAGCATTTCCTGCAGCATACCGTTCCAGCAAAGCTGGATAAGCTGTTCTTTCTGTGATAATCTTTTTGAGTGGGTGCTGTTATCCTTTTCACACCAATCTCTTTTAAAGAAACTGGTGCCGGGTAGCAGTAAAATTTCCTGGTTGGTGGTTATATTTTTCATAACGGAGCTGTTATAGTGCTCATTTATAAGATGTAAATACGTGTAAAAAGATATAAGCCGGAGTGATAAACTATTGTTAAGAGAAGCCGTGATAGCGTTGCTATACATTTCGAATCTTTTTTATTAAATAGTTACTTAACCGGCAAATTTTTATTTCTTAACGGTACATTTATATAAATTATTTTACCATGGGTATAACTATTCATTACTCTGGCCGGTTTAATCCTGCGGCTTCTTTATCAAAAATGATAGAAGAAGTAAAAGAATTGTTGGTATTTATAAATGGCCGTATCATTTATTTGAAACTTCTTTTCCGCAGGGAAGTTTTGAAGACACAAAATATACTGATGAGTTGTATGGCATAAGCTTTACGCTGCCGGAATGTGAAACAGTAAGCCTTTGTTTTTTATCAAATGGCAGAATGAGCAGCGCCGGCGGATTACATTTTTTTGGCCACAGCAGCAACCCGGAGGAGCAGGAATACCTTTACATGGTTTTACAAAAACACA
>JAYVGA010000182.1:0-18921 GCA_043772635.1 Chitinophagaceae bacterium | reverse complement strand
AATCAGGCGCACGCCCATCCAAAACCGCCGGAGCTATAATAATAAAATGATGCCATTTCATTATGTTACGGTGTATTAATCCTCCTTTCGGAGGGCTATCCACCAGTTTTGGGAAGGTTGCGTACGTGTTCCGCACCCGTTTGCCGGTCTCATAATCATGTATTGCTACACAACTAATCCCCCTCGACTTGCATGTATTAAGCCTGCCGCTAGCGTTCATCCTGAGCCAGGATCAAACTCTCCATTGTAAATGAGTTGTTTGAACATGACTTCGTAATTTCATTGGAAATTAACTTGTCAAATTCTAATTTAATATTTGTGCATAATTTACCTTGATAACCTAATGGTTATTTGCTGCTGTTTCCAAACTTTCAAAGATCTTTAAGCTTTATTTTGCTTCCCTTTTTGATTGGGGGTGCAAAAGTAAGAGGCTTTATGTTATCAGCCAAATTTCTTTTTACTTTTTTAAAACTATTTTAAAAAGCCTAGGTTTGAAATTGACCGAAAAATTATTAGAGATATAATTTTTGATTGGGTTTGCAAAGTTATGAGCCTCAACGTTATCAACCAAATTTTTCTACAATTTTTCTTCTCTTTTTTTAATTCTTTTTCCTTTGAAAAAGTCCGTTTTTTATTTCGGAGTGCGAAGTTAAGAGCGAAGAGTTTACTATCCAAATTTATCTTTGAAATATTAAGAGATTTCTTGGATTTTTTTGTAAAGAATTTTTTAAGAACTAATGCCTTTTTTCAAAAGCGGATGGCAAAGATAAGAGGCAATTGTTTCACATCAAAATCAATTTCAATTTTATTTTGCTAAAACATGAATTTAATAATTTCATAGTGTCCTAAATCCCCAGCCTTTGCGTGTTTCAGACAATTTAGTTTTTTATTATTTTTTTGATTACTGGCTTATAAAAAAGAATGGATTGTATTAGGAGGTGTTGTGTTATTATGTTATTTAAACCCTACCTGAAGTAATGTTAAACCATGTGAGGGTACTGCAAAGTCTACCTTTGCTTGATCTTTAGAAGTTATGATTATACAAAACTGATCAAATGTTTGATTTTTTGATGCCGATCTCAACATTGTTCCAACAAGCCCTTTAACCATTCCTCTTAAAAAACGATTTGCCTTTACTTTATAAATTAAAAAACTCTCATTAAAATTCCACTCACTACTATATATAGTGCAATTGTATGTATGTACCTGTGTATTTCTTTTTGCAAAACCCGTAAAATCTTTATGATTTATTAATTCTGCAGCCATTTGCTGAAGTAAAGCCTTATCCAACCTGTAAGGATAGTAATAAGCTGTACCCTGTAGAAAAGGGTTTTTGTTTTGATATACAATGTATTCATATGTACGTGAGAGGGCATCAAAACGGCAATGTGCATCTTTATCTACTTTATTGATTGATTTTATAACAATATCAAGTGGTAAAATAGCATTGAGATGATATGCAGCTTTAGTAAAGTCTGTATGTTCGGAGAGATCATGACTATCAAAATGAAAGAAATTCTGCTTTGCATGCACACCTGCATCTGTTCTTGAGGAGCCTGTCAGACTAAAATCAGTTCTAAAATATGTGCGAAATGCTTTTTCTATTTCTAATTGAATTGTATTGGCATTGCTTTGTTTTTGAAATCCGGCATAATTTGTTCCCCTATATGCAACTTCAATAAAATAACGGGACATAGTTCTTTTTATTAATTTCGAATCATAGCCCTAAAACGGGAGATAATATATTGATCTGTTAGCAGAAACTCTAACTGCTTAAATTGCTGGCTATCATAAACGTGAGGATAAGACGCATCAAAAAGCTTATACTTTCCTTCATCCTTTAAAAACAATGAGCTTAAGCTTTTAATCTGCTCTGTACTGTAACACTTTTGACTGAACATTTTCTTTGCCACACTTACCATATCGTCATCAGTTTTTTGAGAGCCCATTTTTTTCCTGATTTTAAGGAAATCCACTTCATTAGCCAATTGCCTGCAATCGGAATTAATCATTGCCGGTGTGGATGGAAATTTCTCATCTGATATTTTTGCATTTCCTGTAACTATACCAGATTCCTGAACTTTTGACTTAGCAGCTGATTGATCTTCTTGTGAATTCGCAACAGGCAGATCTATATCTATAAATTTTGGGGTATTTGTTTTTCTATCTGGTTTTATTTCCACTTCATCTTTCCTTTTAGCATTTTCCGCTGACTGCACTGGCTCTTTAACATCTTTAACAGGCAATAAAGCGTCAGCATTAATCTTTTCATGTGGGATAAATATAGAGATTGTATCTGTAACAGCCGATTGACTATCTAAATAAACTATTATCATTCCCTCTCCGTCAGTAGCTGAAGAGATTTTTTTTATACTGACAGGTTCGGGCTTACTTTCTGTATTTGTAACAGGAATTTCTTTATTCCCTTCTTCCAACTGTGATGCTGGTTTAGGTATTGCCTCCAACTTCTTTTCCTCTGTAATAAGGGGATCTTCTTTTTTTACTATTTCTAACTTTGCAGGAGGAACAGGGTTTATATCAGACTTATTTTGTTCTTTTATTGAAGGTGTGTTAACTACATCTGCCAGTACATTCGAAAATTCGTCTGTTTTTAATTCGGTACTACTTGCCTGTTTCTGATTAGTTTCCGACGAGGAGGTTGTTATAACCTGCAGCGTTTGTAAATTAAATAGCCCCCACCCTTTACTTTCAAAATTTTTCAAACTAAATCCCAGGTCTTTATTTGCTATATTGATTGTAATATTTTGTGCAGGCCATTCATTTTTAGGAAACCCAATAGATAAGGTATGGCTTCCTGCCGGCAGTTTTGGGATTACAACATAACCTGAGGAAGAAGAACTGTACAGCTTTTCATTTAGCCTGATGTAAAAAGTTTGTTTATTATCTGTTTGCAGGTAAACGAAATGGTAATGCTGAGCTGAACAGTACAACCCTGAAAGCGCAAAAAATGTGAATACAAGTAAAGATTTCATTAAAAATTTCTTTACCTACAAAGCTAAACATTAATAGGTTATTTGCCATTTATAAAAAATTAACAGTGTAAGAACAAATCTACTTTTACATTTACTCCAAATTGAAATAAAAAATATGAAACGAATTTTATTAATGTTTGCCATTGCCACTTTACCAACCTTAGTATTTGCCCAACCAGATGAAGAGGTAAAAGATACTTCCTGGAAAAAAGTTTACAGAGAAAGTTATCCCAGGATAAACAACCTGGTGCATACAAAGCTGGATGTAAAGTTTGATTATGATAAATCCTTCCTTTATGGAAATGAGTGGTTAACCTTAAAGCCTCATTTTTACCCAACAGATTCTGTATTGCTTGATGCTAAAGGAATGGATATTAAAGAAATTTCTATGATGAAAGGAACTTCTAAAATACAATTAAAATACAGCTATGATGGTATGCAATTAAATATAAAACTGGATAACATTTACACCAGGAACGATACTTATACCCTATACATAGATTACATAAGTAAACCTAATGAACTTAAAACAGAAGGCAGTGCTGCCATTACAGATGCTAAGGGATTATATTTTATTAATCCAAAAGGAGAAGAAAAAAATAAAGCCACGCAGATATGGACACAGGGCGAAACCGAAGCCAACAGTGTATGGTTTGTAACCATTGACAAACCAAACCAAAAAACAACTGAAGAAATTTACATGACTGTTCCTTCTAAATATGTTACCCTTAGTAATGGTTTATTAAAAAGCCAGAAAAAAAATACAGATGGTACACGTACCGATTACTGGAAAATGGATCTGCCGCATGCACCATACCTCTTCTTTATGGGAGTGGGAGATTTTGCCATTATTAAAGACATCCCTTATAAAGGAAAAGAAATAAGTTATTATGTAGAAAAGGACCAGGCTCCTTATGCTAAGGGTATTTTTGGAAACACACCCGAAATGATAAAATTCTTTTCTGAAAAACTGGGCGTTGATTATCCCTGGGCTAAATATGCACAAATTGTGGGCAGGGATTATGTAAGCGGAGCCATGGAAAACACTACTGCTACGCTACACCAGGAAAGTGCTTACCAAAATAACAGGCAACTTGCTGATGGAAATGGATGGGAAGAAACTATTGCACATGAATTGTTTCACCAGTGGTTTGGCGATTTGGTAACTGCAGAAAGCTGGAGCAACCTCACAGTAAATGAAAGTTTTGCAAACTACAGCGAATACCTGTGGGATGAATATAAATATGGTAAGGATTATGCAGATGCCCATAATTTTGAAGATATGCAGGGTTATTTATTAAGCGGCAGCGACAAAAAAGACCTGGTGAGATATCAATATTCAAACAAGGAAGATATGTTTGATGCCGTTAGTTACAACAAAGGTGGGCGCATTTTACATATGCTGCGCAATTATGTGGGTGATGATGCCTTCTTTAAATCTTTAAATAATTATCTCACCACCAATAAATTTAAAAGCGGCGAAGCAGCCCAGCTTCGCCTGGCTTTTGAAGAAGTAACAGGCAAAGACATGAACTGGTTCTGGAACCAGTGGTATTACGGTAGTGGGCACCCTAAATTAAAAATAAGTTATAACTACGATATGCCCGGAGTAGCCAAAGTATATGTAGAGCAAACTCAAAACACAGATAAAATATTTAAACTCCCTGTTGCTGTAGACATTTATACAAATGGCGTAAAAGAAAGAAAAAATATTTGGGTACAAAATAAATTAGACAGTTTTTCATTTGCATATACTACAAAACCTGACCTGATAAATGTAGATGCAGATAAAGTTTTGCTGGCAGAAAAAACCGATAATAAATCGGAAGAAAATTTTATTGCTCAATGGAAATATGCAAAAGCATACCTGGACAGGAAAGAAGCACTTGATTTTTTTGCAAAAAAAACTATGCCCGAAATTGCAAAAGGATTAAATGATAAGTTTGCAGACTTAAGGCAATATACCATGCAGAAATTAGCCACTACTCCTTACAAAACTGATGGGGTGGTTTTGCAAACAATAGAAAATATTGCTAAAACGGACAGAGATAAAAAAACGAGAGCGGCTGCCATCAGCTACCTGGTAAAAAATGGCGATGCAAAATATCTTCCTATTTATAATGCAGCAGTTACAGATTCCTCTTATAGTGTTGCAGGTGCAGCATTAAAAGGATTGGTAGCATTAGATGCAGGCAATGCATACTCCCTTGCAAAAAAATACAGTAACGATGCAAAAGGGACTTTAGGTAATACGGTAAATGATATTCTTATTTCTCAAGGCACCGAAGCAGACTTTGAATTTATTGCAAATGCTTATAAAAATGCACCGGCATCTCAGGAAAAAGTACAGATGACTGACAAGTTTGGTGGTTACTTGGCCAAATTAAATGATACAGAAAAAATAAAAACAGGTATTGGTTATATGATTGATTTCAGAAACCTGGTTCCTGAACAATTCAGATCTTTTGTAGACCCATCCTTCAAAGCCGCTTTTGATAAAATAAGTAAGGCTAAGGGAGCAGAAATGGAGACTTATATAAAAACAATGTTTAATTAAAAAGAAAGAAGTAAATAAAGTTTATAAAATAAAGCCGGCTTCTTGTTAGAAGCCGGCTTTATTTTATTCTATACTTTTATCATCATTAAAATCAAATTGCAAAATACTTAAGGGCAATGTGAAAAAACAATTCGAATAATCTTGGTAAATAAATATTACCAACTTCCACTACTACCACCACCACCAAAACTACCGCCACCAAAACCGCCGAAGCCTCCACCTCCGCCCCCTCCAAAGCCACCACCTCCGCCTCCAAAGCCACCGCCTCCTCTTCCTCCACTTCCAAGAAGATTGCCAAGTATAAATGGCATAGCCCCTCTCCTGCTCATAAATGACCCACCTTTATTATTACCACCACCCGAGGATAACAATAAGAAAAGAATAATAATAATGATAAAAATTATTTTCCCGATAGGTATGCCTCCATTTCCAGATTTTGCCCTGGGCGTATTATACTCTCCTTTTACTGCGGCAATAATGGCATCGGTTCCTTCATCTATACCCCGATAATAATCATTGCCTTTAAAGTTGGGTACAATTATATCATCAATGATTGATTTAGATGTAACATCGGGGAGAGCACCTTCCAATCCATACCCAACAGTGATATCAAGTTTTCTATCCTCCTTGGCTATCAACAATACAACGCCATTATTATTCTGCTTGCCCCCTACTCCCCATGCCCTTCCCAGTTCTACATTATAATCGCTGATGTTGTAACTGCCAATTGTAGGAACAATTACTACAGAAATTTGTGTAGACGTACTGTCGTCTAATGCAACAAGCTTATTCTCCAGTGCCTGCTTTTGATCGGGGGTAAGAATATTGGCAAAATCATTTACCAAAGCCTGTTTGCCTGTACGGGGTTTTAAAAGTTCATCGGGGTTAAAATTATTTTGAGCAAAACCTAATGCAAAAGAAAATACAGCCAATAAAAGGAGCAATCCTTTTTTAATATACTTATACGTTGCTGTTTTTTTCACTGTTACTTTCAATTATAGTTTTCCAAATACGATATCATCTGGCAGTTCATTTTTATCTTCGGTAGGGATGTAAGGAAAAGCCTGGCTCAATACTTCTCCCACATCCAGCACACATTCTATAATGCCTTCCGGCAAAAGGTTTTCGCCAAAATTGGCAATCATCTTTTTTACCTCACTATCCCAAAAAACTTTTCCAGCTATTTCATAAATGCCTGAGTCGCCAAATAGCGCCAATTCCTGATGCTTGTATGCGATGTATAACAAAACGCCGTTGCGGTGATCTGTCTGTTCCATTTTTAATTTGGCAAAAACTTCTACAGCCCTGTCCATAGGGCTTACATA
The DNA here is from genome assembly GCA_043772635.1 of Chitinophagaceae bacterium. GTDB lineage: Bacteria > Bacteroidota > Bacteroidia > Chitinophagales > Chitinophagaceae > Ferruginibacter. The sequence continues at coordinate 12,046 of JAYVGA010000182.1, read as the reverse complement.
AGGATTTTTTGCTTCAATGTACACCCTTATTTCGCCACTGGTTCTTATCTCACAACTACGTATAGCCGAAACTATCCGCCGGGTTTCATCCTCGGTGAACAATGCTTTCTTTTTAAAAAAAGGAAATAAGCCCATATTAAAATTTTATTTCTACCGACTTGTCTGCACCGGCATCAGATTGAAATCCTTCTTTAGCCGGGAAACCAAATAATCCTGTTATAAGTTTTGTTGGAAACGTTTTTACACTTTTGTTGTATTCGGCTATGGCGGCATTAAAATCTTTCCTGGCTATTTTTATTCTTAATTCCGTTCTTTCCAATTGGGTCTGCAGGCCGGAAAAAGCTTTAGCTCCCTGCAGGTCAGGATATTTTTCTACAGCAATAATTAACCGGTTTGCAGCAGCAGCCAACTCATCCTGTGCTGCAGATTGCTGGTTATATTTTAAAGCATTTACATCATTTGCAGAAACAGTAACTGCCGTAGCTTTACTCCTCGCTTCGGCAATTTTTTGTAGGGTTGTCTGTTCAAAATCTGCTCCGCCTTTTACCACATTTACTAAATTAGGTATCAGGTCCAGCCTGCGCTGGTAGGCGTTCTGCACTTCGTTCCACTGCAGTTTTACCTTCTCATCTTTTTTAACCAAAGCATTATAGGTGGTGATGAGCCAAATGCCCACCACAACCAATATGCCGCCGATGATATAACCGGAATAACTTTTTTTATTCATGTAAATAAATGCGAATGCTTAGCATTATTTTTTCATGTCATCAAAATTCACATCTACTTTCTTTTCTGCACCGGCATCTGCTTTAAAACCTTCTTTAGCTTTAAAACCAAAAATACCGCCAAGGATATTCATGGGGAATGATCTTACCTTGGTATTGTAAGTATTTATTTCATCATTAAATAACTTCCTGGAATTTTTTATATTATTCTCAATACCTTCTAACTGACCTTGCAGTTTGGTAAAGTTTTCAGTAGCTCTCAAAGTAGGATATGCTTCTACAGTAGCCAATAAACGGCTAAGCGATCCTGACAACTGGCCCTGTGCAGCCTGGAACTCGGCAATTTTTTCCGGAGTTAAATTGTCTGCATTAATATTTACGCTTGTAGCTTTTGCCCTTGCTTCAATTACGTCGGTTAAAGTTTTCTGTTCAAAATTGGCGGCACCTTTTACCGTGTTTACAAGATTGCCTACAAGATCCGACCTGTTTTGGTATTCTGTCTGAACATTGTTCCATGCCCTTTTAACGCTTTCGTCCTGCTTTACAAGGCCGTTATATCCATTACAGCCCATAAACAGAATTACTGCAAGAATACCAAGAATGACAAGCGTGGTTATACTTTTCATATTTATTATTTTTAAGGTTTAGATGATAAAATTAATGATTTATCATTCAAATAAAATCATTTAATGTTTAAATAGTAATTGTGCAGGTTTTAGTTTTAGGAAATAAATACAGTCATGAATATTTACACAAAATAACATATACACGAGCACCTTTTATTTTACGTTGCTATAAACAAAAAACCGCCTGCAAAAAAGCGGTTTAAAATACTTAAAATTAAAATCAATTTTCTTAAAAAATTAAAGCGGATCAATTTTTAACTGCAGCTATACCCGGCAACTCCTTTCCTTCAAAATATTCCAGCAGCGCACCGCCACCTGTACTTACATAACTTACTTTATCTGCCAGGTTAAATTTGTTTACAGCGGCCACACTATCTCCACCACCTACCAGGCTAAAAGCTCCATTGGCCGTGCTTTCTGCTACAGCCATTGCAATGGCTTTTGTACCGTTCTCAAATTTTTCCATTTCAAAAACGCCCATGGGGCCATTCCACAAAATGGTTTTTGATTTACCTATTATTTCGCTGAATATTCCTATTGCCTTTCCTCCAATATCTAATCCCATCCATCCATCGGGTATCTGATCGCTCGGGCAATCTTTGGTGTTGGCATCTGCTGCAAATTTATCTGCAATAATAGAAGTTTCGGGCAGATGAATACTTACATTTTTTTGTTTGGCTTTTTCTAAAATTTCCAGGGCTGTTTCTAAGCGATCATCTTCGCACAAAGAATTTCCAATTTTTCCTCCCCTGGCTTTTATAAAAGTATAAGCCATGCCCCCACCGATAATAATATCTGTAGCCCGCTCCAGTAAATTTTCTATAATGAGAATTTTATCAGAAACTTTTGCGCCGCCTATGATGGCGCAAAATGGTTTTTGCGATTGATGCAAAACTTTCTCTGCGCTTTTTACTTCTGCTTCCATAAGCAGGCCAAACATTTTTTTATCAGCTGCAAAATATTTTGCAATAACCGCAGTAGAAGCATGTGCCCTGTGAGCAGTACCAAAAGCATCATTCACATACACATCGCCCAGCTTACTTAATTTTTCTGCAAAAGCTTCATCACCTTTTTCTTCTTCTTTATAAAATCTCAGATTCTCCAGCAGCAATACTTCCCCGGGGCGAAGCATTTCTGCAGTCATCCCCGCCTGTGTACCAATACAATCATCTGCAAAAAATACTTTGGTGCCCCCAACCCCTGAAGGGGAGCTGCCATCGTTGCTGTTTAATAATTCGTGCAAATGATTAACCAAATGCTTTAAGGAAAATTTATCTTCGGGGCCATCTTTTGGGCGCCCAAAGTGACTCATTAAAATAACGCTTCCACCATCTGCCAATATTTTCTTAATCGTAGGAATGGTAGCCGTCATACGGGTATCATCAGTAATCTTTAAATCTGCATCAAGCGGCACATTAAAGTCAACCCTAACAAGGGCTTTTTGGTTGTTGAAATTGTAGGAAGAAAATGCACTCATGATTTTATAAAGTTGATATTTCTATGTATGATTGATTGGTTCTTAAAAAGATTTGCAAAACTTCGGCAAATTTATTTTTAATTAATGCTTTTAAATGATCGTTAGAAATATTTCCGACATTTAAAAAAAGTATTTTAGGCGGTGCCCCTACTTTATTTTGATAGCCAATAAATCAACATCTTTACTAGTGATGATTATAGTGTTGGGTTTTGATGCCGTAATTTTATATACTTCAATATCGGGAGTGTTACCAAAATTCAATTCCCTGATGATTTTGATAACACATTAAAATCATCTGTAAGCCAGGTAGCCATTTTTGGCGGTAAATTAAAATCAATCCAAAATTCTAAAGCGTCAGGCTGCATCGTAGTTTACGAGAATTATGCTGTGATCTAATTTTTTTGAGGCATAAAGGAGGCAGGCTTTGATATCCTCTTTCTCTAAATAAGGAAAATCACTCAACAAATCTTCCTCACTCATTCCTGCACAGAGATATCCTAATACATCTGATACTTTAAACCGCATTCCTCTAATTGTAGTTTTGCCTCCCATCAATCCGGTCACAATGGTTATGCGTTTTAATAATTCTGTTCCCATCATTATTTGTTTGGCATAAAGATACAAAATTGTAGCCCCTGTCCCCCTAAAGCGGCAACTTAGTTTTAAATATTATAAAATATTCAGGCTCTCAGAAATGAGAGCCTGAAAGTTATTTAATTAAAAAAGAATTGTAATAAATATCTCATCCCAACTAAACTGCAAAGAATAAAATCATAGAAAGCACATTTACTATCATCATCTCCGCAATCAGTTCCCCTTTAGGGGCTAGGGGTTTATCAATCCTGCAAAATGTTTTACCGTGCGTACCAACTGGCTTACATAACTATTTTCGTTATCGTACCAGCTCACCGTTTTTACTAATTGTTTATCTCCCACAATCTGCACTTTGGTTTGAGTAGAGTCAAACAGAGAGCCGAATTCAATGCCAATAACATCGCTGCTTACAATTTCATCTACATTATATCCAAAGCTTTCGTTGCTGGCTGCTTTCATGGCGGCATTTACTTCTTCAGCAGTAACTGTTTTTTCTAAAATAGAATATAATTCTGTAACAGATCCTGTAATTACCGGAACCCTTTGTGCACCTCCGTCTAATTTACCTTTTAATTCTGGTAATACCAGCCCGATTGCTTTTGCAGCACCGGTGCTGTTAGGAACGATGTTAGCTGCAGCAGCTCTTGCCCTGCGCAAATCACCTTTAGGGTGAGGCGCATCCAAAGTATTTTGATCATTTGTATAAGCATGTATCGTACTCATTATACCTGTGATGATACCAAAATTATCATTCAAAGTTTTTGCCATTGGTGCCAGGCAATTAGTAGTACAACTTGCACAACTAATGATGGTTTCGCTGCCATCAAGGATTTGATGGTTTACGTTAAACACAATTGTTTTCATTTCGCCGGTTGCAGGAGCAGAGATTACTACTCTTTTTGCACCTGCTGTTAAATGCGCTTCTGCTTTGGCTTTGTCTGTAAAAAAGCCAGTACTTTCTATTACCACATCTACATCATGCGCTCCCCACGGAATTTGAGCAGGATCTTTTTGTGCATATATTTTAATATCATCGCCATTTACTACAATGGAATTTTCAGTATGAGTTACTTGCTGGCCAAAACGCCCCTGGGCACTATCGTATTTTAATAAATGAGCTAATACTGCGGGGCTGGTAAGATCGTTAATAGCTACTACATCAATTCCTTCCATATTATATATCTGGCGAAAAACCAAACGGCCAATACGACCAAAACCGTTAATGGCAACTTTTACTGTACTCATAACTTACTTTTTAAAATGTTATCTATTTTTTGAGTTGCAAAAGTAACGGAAGTAGAGATAATACGTGGTAAAAATTTAAGCTATTACAGAGGAGGAATTGAAAAAGGCTTTAGAACGAAAGGCATTTAATGACAGCTAATGAATTATTACATGAGAAATTAAATTAATTTTTCTGCTTTTTTCCCAGTTAGTAATTTTAGAAAATTAATGCCCTGCTTTGCTGCACGGCTTTCGCACCACTTGCGCCCCCTTTCCTGACTGCATTAAGCAGGCAGGAAAACCGTGATGCCAAAAAATAAAAAAGCCTTTCAATTTTGAAAGGCTTTTAAATTTTGTACCACGTACGGGATTCCCTGCCTGACTGCGTCAAGCAGACAGGTAACCCGTGATACCTCCTTATTTATCATTAGAATTTTTCAAGATTTTTACCTTGTTGCAATTGTAAAAAATAAAAAGCCCCTCATTGCTGAAGGGCTTTTGTACCACGTACGGGATTCGAACCCGTGATTCCTCCGTGAAAGGGAGGCGTCTTAACCCCTTGACCAACGCGGCGTTGTTTTTTAAAGGACGGCAAAGATAATGACGGGAAGTTTTTCAGCCAAATATTTTAATATTAGTTTGAAAGTTTTAAAATTTTTGTTTTCAAATTATTTTTATCCTGCTGATGAAGCCGCATAAGATTGTGTATCTTAAACCCCAAATTAAAAAATAAAAATATACCTAAACTTTCATTTTATGACTCAATACATTCTTGCGCTCGACCAGGGTACAACCAGCAGCAGGGCTATAATTTTTGATAAGAAGGGATCTATTGTAAGCATTGCACAAAAAGAATTTAAACAATTTTTTCCTCAGCCCGGATGGGTAGAACATGATGCCAATGAAATATGGAGCAGCCAGCTGAGTGTGGCCACAGAAGCAATTGTAAAAGCCGGTTTGAGTGTAGAAAATATTGCAGCCATTGGTATTACCAACCAGCGGGAAACAACCGTGGTGTGGGATCGTAATACGGGCAAACCCATTTACAATGCCATTGTGTGGCAGGATAGAAGAACAGCATCTTTATGTGATGAGCTAAAAGCAAAAGGGCTGGATAATATTATTAAAGAAAAAACCGGGCTGGTGATTGATGCTTATTTTTCCGGCACCAAAATAAAATGGATATTAGATAATGTGCCTGGTGCAAGAGACAGAGCCAATAATGGAGAACTGGCTTTTGGCACCATTGATACCTGGCTGCTGTGGAACCTTACCAAAGGACAGGTACATGCTACCGATGTTAGCAATGCCAGCCGCACTATGCTCTGTAATATTCATACACTGCAATGGGATGGAGAACTGCAGGACATGCTGAACATACCGGGCAATATGCTGCCACAAATACGCAGCAGCAGCGAAGTATATGGCAGCACTCAAAACATTTTAACGGCCAAAAATATTCCCATTGCGGGTATTGCCGGAGACCAGCAGGCAGCATTGTTTGGCCAGATGTGTACGCACCCCGGCATGGTAAAAAATACTTATGGCACCGGTTGTTTTATGCTGATGAATACCGGGGAGAAACCTGTTTTTTCCAACAATAATTTATTAACTACCGTAGCCTGGAAAGTAAATGGTACTACTCAATATGCCCTGGAGGGATCGGTGTTTATTGCAGGTGCAGTGGTGCAATGGCTTAGAGATGGATTGGGCATTATCCGTCATTCGGCAGATGTAGAAGCCTTGGCTTCTAAAGTTGAGAACAGTGAAGGAGTGTATATGGTTCCTGCATTTACCGGCCTTGGCGCACCACACTGGAACCCCGATGCCAGGGGAACTATGTTTGGCATTACGAGGGGAACTTCTGCTGGCCATATAGCAAGAGCCGCACTGGAAAGCATTGCCTACCAAACCATGGATGTTTTAAAATCTATGGAAGCAGATGCTGGTATTGCCATTAAAGAATTAAGAGTAGATGGTGGTGCTACTGCCAATAATTTATTAATGCAGTTTCAATCGGATATTTTAAATACCAAAGTGCTGCGGCCAACCGTTACCGAAACCACGGCATTAGGTGCTGCATACCTGGCTGGTCTTGCTGTGGGCTATTGGAAAAATATTGAAGAAATTCAGGAGCAATGGCAGATAGATGAAACATTTGAACCAAAAATGGATGAAGAAAAAAGAGCAGCTTTAAAAATGGGTTGGCAAAAAGCGGTGAAGGCTACGATTGCAATGACAGCCCCCTCTTGAACTTCGTTCGTTCCCTTTCAGGAAACCCCGAAGTGGGAGGAAATGGACGAGATTGAAGCGAAAAATATGGGAGTAAAAATAATTGCCATTTATTTTTTGGGATAAAATAATATAATGAACAGAGGAGAAATGTTGCAGGTGCTGGAAAAAAATATCCACTGGGATATCATCATCATTGGTGGTGGTGCTACAGGGCTGGGCGCAGCGGTGGATGCGGCAACAAGAGGATACAAAATATTACTTGTAGAGCAGGAAGATTTTGCAAAAGGTACCAGCAGCCGCTCTACAAAACTGCTGCATGGTGGCGTGCGCTATCTGGCACAGGGAAATATTAATTTAGTAAAGGATGCCTTAAAAGAAAGAGGGTTGCTGCTAAAAAATGCTCCTCATATCAGCAGCAATGCTGCTTTTATTATTCCTGCTTATAAATGCTGGGAGAAAATTTATTACGGCATAGGTTTAAAAATTTATGATGTAATGGCCGGCAGCCTGGGCCTGGGAAATACAAAAATTATTTCTAAAAAATCGGTTCAACAGTTATTACCAACCATTCAAAATAAAAAATTAAGAGGAGGCATAGTTTATAAAGACGGGCAGTTTGATGATGCAAGACTGGCCATCAACCTTGCACAAACTGCTGTAGAAAATGGAGCTACTGTTTTAAATTACTGCAGAGTAACCGGGCTTATTAAAGAAAATAAAAAGATAAAAGGAGTATTACTAACAGATACCCTTAGCCGAAAAGAATACTCCATTTTTTCAACCATAGTTATTAATGCCACCGGCGTATTTGCAGATAAGGTAATTAAGATGGATGATGCATCAAGGCCTGCATTGGTTTCAGCATCGCAGGGCGTGCATATTGTACTGGATAAAAAATTCTTTCCTGGCAATGATGCACTGATGATACCAAAAACCACAGATGGAAGAGTATTGTTTGCAGTGCCCTGGCATAACAGAGTGGTTGTGGGAACCACAGATACGGCAACTGAGAATATTTCGCTGGAGCCTGCGGCATTAGCATCTGAAATAAATTTTATACTTAATAATATAAATGCTTATTTAAATATTGCTGTTACAAAAGCAGATATCCTTTCCCTGTTTGCAGGATTGAGACCCTTGGTAAAAATGAGCAGTGTAAATAAAACTTCGCTCATGCCCAGGGATCATACTATCTTATTATCGGAGAGTGGCCTGCTAACAATTACCGGCGGCAAGTGGACCACTTACCGTAAAATGGCCAAAGATGTAATTGATAAAGCAACCGCATCATCTGCCCTTGCAAAAAAAGAATGTGTTACACAAAATTTAAAAATTCATGGATGGGTAAATGAACCAGACAAAACAGATCCTTTGCATTATTACGGTGCTGACCTTATACAACTAAAAAAATTATTTTTAGAAAATAAAAACTGGCAGCAATTACTGCATCCATCTTTTCCTTACACACAGGCATGTGTTATATGGGCAGTAAGAAAAGAAATGGCCATTACAGTAGAAGATGTTCTGGCAAGAAGAACGAGGATGTTGTTCTTAGATGCAAGAGCAGCTATAGAAACTGCACCACTTGTAGCGCAACTGATGGCTGCAGAAATGAACAAAGAAAAAGAATGGATAGCAGAACAAACCCATTCATTTATAACCGTAGCTAATAATTATTAACCATAAACCAACAACTGTATGACTCCTTTTATTTCTGAATTTATTGGAACCGGCATTTTAATTTTACTGGGCAACGGCGTTGTAGCTAATGTAGCACTCAGTAAAACTTATGGCAACAGCGGCGGATGGATCGTTATTACTTTTGGCTGGGCAATAGCTGTGTTTGTAGCAGTGTTTGCTACTGCTGCAGCAAGCGGCGCACATTTAAATCCTGCCATTACCATCAGCCTTGCTTTTAAAACCGGCGACTGGAGCCAGGTGCCCGTTTATATTGGCGGCCAAATGCTGGGTGCAATGCTGGGCAGTACTTTGGTATGGGCACATTACCGCAAGCACTACGATGCCACAGAAGATGCCGATGCACGCATGGCTACATTTTGTACATCTCCTGCTATTAAAAATACTTTTCAAAACCTGCTGAGTGAAATTATAGGAACTTTTGTTTTGGTGTTGGGTGTTTTATTTATTTCAAAACCCACCGATACCCTGGGTGCATTAGATGCATTACCTGTTGCATTACTGGTATTGGGTATCGGCCTTTCGCTGGGTGGCAGCACGGGTTATGCTATTAATCCTGCCCGTGACCTGGGGCCAAGAATTATGCATTTTATTTTACCCATGAAAGGAAAAAGAGACAGCAACTGGAGTTATAGCTGGATACCCGTATTGGGGCCCATCATCGGAGGAATATTGGCCGTTTTATTATTTAATCTTGTTCAATAAAAAAATAAAATGAGTATACAATGGAAAGGAATTTTTCCTGCACTCACCACAAAGTTCACTGCTGATGATGAACTGGATTTAATGTTGTTTGAAAAAAATCTGCAGGCGCAAATGGATGCAGGCGTGCATGGCATTATCCTGGGCGGAACCCTGGGAGAAGCAAGTGTATTAACAATAGAAGAAAAAGAAATTCTTGTAAAATTTGCTGTAGAAAAAACGGCTGGCAAAATTCCTGTTGTGCTCAATATTGCTGAAGGCTCTACAAAAGAAGCCATAAAACAGGTTTCATTTGCAAAACAATGGGGAGCCAAAGGCCTGATGCTGCTGCCTCCTATGCGGTACAAACCGGATCATAGAGAAGCTGTTGAATATTTTAAATCTATTGCAGCCACTACCGATCTGCCCATTATGATCTACAATAATCCTATAGATTATAAAACTGAAATAACACTGGATATGTTTGAAGAACTGGCGGACTGCAAAAATATTGAGGCAGTAAAAGAAAGTACCCGCAACACAACCAATGTAACGGAAATGATGAGCCGCTTTGGCGACCGTTACAAAATATTGTGTGGTGTAGATACGCTTGCTTATGAAGAACTTTGCCTGGGAGCAGTTGGTTGGGTAGCAGGCCTGGTATGTGCTTTCCCAAAAGAAACTGTTGCCATTTATAATTTATTAAATGCCGGCAAACATGAAGAAGCCTTAAAAATTTACCGATGGTTTATGCCTTTGCTCCAACTGGATATTCATCCAAAACTTGTACAGTATATAAAATTGGCAGAAACCAAAACCGGTATTGGATCAGAATTTGTTAGATCTCCAAGGTTAATACTGGAGGGAGAAGAAAGAATAAGGATTTTAAAAATAATTGAGGATGGAATTAAAAGCAGACCGGAGTTGGTTGATTAGTTTATTGGTTTAGAGGTTTAAGGTGTTTAGTGCAATACTATTTAATTGAGCACTACCATTTGAATTGCCACGCCCTTCAGGCGTGGATGAAAATAGAAATATCAATCCGGGCTTTAGCCCAACAATGGTTTGGCTAAAGCCAATAAACTAATAAATATTCTTATCCACTCCCTAAAGGGCGTGGCAATTCAAATTCCAAAATAAAAGACTATGGAGTTTTCAAGTTTAGTTTTTTAATTAATTTTTTATTACATGTTTACAGATACAACCATAGAAGAAATAGATACTATAATGAACGATGCATGGCAGGCATTTCATATTTATAGAAAATTATCTTTAAACCAACGGGCAAATTTTATGCGAAGCATTGCTGCAGAAATAGAAAGCTGTGGCAACGCTTTAATAGATACCGCCATGAGCGAAACTAACCTGCCCGAAGCCAGGTTAAGAAACGAAAGAGCCAGAACTATTTATCAACTAAATGAATATGCAAATTTTTGCGAGAGCGGTAAATGGCTGGATGCAAGAATAGAGACAGCCAACGAAAAAAGGGTTCCTCCAAAAGTTGATATAAGAAAGATGCTGATACCCCTTGGGCCCGTGGTAGTTTTTGGTGCCAGCAATTTTCCTTTTGCATACAGTACTGCAGGCGGAGATACTGCCTGTGCTTTTGCAGCTGGCTGCCCGGTAATTGTAAAGGGCCATCCTGCACATGCACAAACCAGCCAAATGGTAGCAGATGCTATTGCTAAAGCGGCAGCCAATTGTTATTTACCCAAAGGAATTTTTGCACATGTACATGGCTCATCTGCGGCAGTAGGAGAAGCTTTGGTAAAACATGCACATACAAAAGCAGTGGGCTTTACCGGATCTTTTGGAGGTGGAAAACAATTGTTCGATTGGGGTAATCAACGCAGAGAACCCATCCCCGTATTTGCAGAAATGGGCAGCGTGAATCCTGTATTTTTATTGCCCGAAAAAATGAATACATCGGCTGCAGAAATTGCAAAAACACTTGCGGCATCCATCACCTTAGGTGCAGGGCAGTTTTGTACCAATCCCGGAATTATTGTGGCGGTAGATAACAATGATCTTAAAATATTTACAGATATTTTATCTGCAGAAATAAAAAACACTTTACCCGCCCCTATGCTCCATGCAGGCATTTATAAAAGTTATGTAGAAAAAAAAGCGGCGGCCTTATCACAATCCAACGTAAAGCTGGTAGCAGTTTCAGAAAAAGATGCTGTATACAATGAAGGCTCAGCTTCAGTTGCCAGTACTACAGCCCAGGCATTTTTAGATAACCCTTTATTGCAACAGGAAGTATTTGGCCCCTACTCTATTATTGTAAAATGTGCAGATACAAATGAAATGATTAAAGTAGTGCATCACCTGCAGGGCCAGCTCACCGCTACTTTAATGGCCACAGAAAATGATATTCATCAAAACGAATTATTGGTAGAAGCAGTAAAAAATATTTGCGGCAGATTTATTTTAAACAATGTACCCACGGGTGTAGAAGTTTGTTTGAGCATGCAGCATGGCGGACCTTTTCCTGCAACAACAGACAGCAGGTTTACATCAGTAGGGGCAGATGGAATTAAACGTTTTGCCCGGCCAATAGCATTTCAAAACTGGAGCGATAATTTATTGCCGGAGGAATTAAAAAATAGTAACCCATTAAAAATATGGAGAACAGTAAACAATGAATTGACAAAGGAAAAGATTGGCTGATTTAAATTTAAATTGCTAATTCATTTCTATAATCGCTTTTATTATAACTAAACCAAAGCGTTACTGCTGCCGATAACAGGAAGTATATCAGCAATACATATTTTAGCAAAGGA
>JAYVGA010000181.1:0-2567 GCA_043772635.1 Chitinophagaceae bacterium | reverse complement strand
ATACCTGGTGCCAAAAAATTGGAAAAGAAAAAATATGCCTTCACTACTTTGGAGCAGGCCATACAAATGGTGATAGCCTGGTACATTTTCAGCATAGCAATATCATTCACATGGGCGACCTTGTTTTTAACCGCAGGCACCCCTACATTGATAAAACTGCAGGCGCAGATATTGCCAACTGGATAGTACTGCTGGAAAAAGCAACCAAAACATTTGACAGTAAAACTTTGTTTGTATGCGGACATGCGGGTACAGGGTATGACACAACCGTAAAAGCCGATGATTTGCTTTTGTTCAGGGATTACCTGGCCAATGTATTGAAGTTTACAGAAGCGGCATTGAAAGATGGAAGAACAAAAGAAGAAATTTTAAAAGCTACAGAAATACCCGGATCGCCCCAATGGAAAGGAGATGGTATAGAGCGCCCTCTTACGGCAGCCATTGAAGAATTATCAAAAAAATAATGGCCGCTTTCTACTTTCATTACTGATGCATTATTTAATGAACCAACTATGCTGAATGAAAATTACCTGGATAGTGTAAAACAACAATTTCTTTATTACAAATCTTTGGGAGAAAAAACTATGGCTCAGCTAAAGCCTGAAGAATTATTTATGCAACCTAACGAAGACTGCAACAGCATTGCTATGATAGTGCAGCATTTAGCCGGAAATATGCTGAGCCGCTGGAGCAACTTTTTAACCAGCGATGGAGAAAAAGAATGGAGAAACAGGGATGCAGAATTTGAAACAGTTTTAAAAACGAAAGAAGAACTAATGCAAAAATGGGATGAAGGCTGGGCCTGCCTTATGAATGCAATAAATGGGATTAATCCTGCACAGTTAGACAATATTATTTTAATAAGAAACGAACCCCACACTGTTGTTCAGGCTATTAACAGGCAACTGGCGCATTACCCTTACCATGTAGGGCAAATGGTATTTTTTGCAAAACAATTAAAAGGAAATTCATTTGAAAGCCTTTCTATTCCCAAAAATAAATCGGATGATTTTAATAAAGAAAAATTTGGAGCAGCAAAATGATTTGCATTTATTTATATGCTTTTATAGTTAGTTGTAATTTGTACTATTTAGGGGTAACTAATTTTTCCAGAACAAAATATACTGCAGGGCAAAAACTTGCATTCTTTAAAGTAATAGCCGGTTTCTTAAATAAAACATCTTCATCGGTATAAGGAAAACGATGACAGTCGGATGGGCGCACTTCATAGATACTGCAAAAATTATCGGCTCCTAAAAAAGGGCAGGGCTTACTCTTTACAACAAAATCCCCATCCTCATCCACCAGCAAATATTTTTCTTTTAATGCTCCTTCTTTTATTTTCAAGTGTTTTGCTATTCTTTTAATATCGGGGCCTTTAAAACGGGGAGAATAATTCTTACAACAGGCAGCACATTCCAGGCAGTTAATCTGGCTAAAAGCTTCCTCGTGCAGTTGGGGCAATTGCCTGAGTACTTTATTTTTATCTGCCCGCTGCAGAAACTGTTTGTAAACTTTAGTTTTATCCGCAGACTTTCTTTGCCAGTTCTGTAAAATAGGATCGCTCATGATACAAAGATAGCAATTGGTATTTCTCAAAATTATATCCCTATTAGATTGTCAATTGAATTCTATTTCCGGTTGACTCTATGGAAAAACAATTTATCAGCATAAGCAGGTTTACACAAATATTAAAAACTTTAAAATAAGAAATGAATTGTATATGACAGCCATTTCTTTTAGTCAACGCATTCATTAACCCACCTTAGCAGTAACAGTTTTCCACAAGCCTTACACAATTGCAAACAGAAGCTATAATGTAAATGCGTTGCTGTAAATTTGCGAAAAAATTATACGCTTGTTGGTTAAATGTTTTTAATCATAAGCCCAGAAAACCGGAACATTTTGCTCCCACAACTGTTAATTGGTAAGCGTTGTAAAAATTAATAATTCAAGAGCATCATTCAGATTAAGTAATAAACCGTTTCATTTTATGAATCTTTTTGATAAACAACAAAACGAATTTACACAAAGACACATTGGCCCCAACGAAGCAGAAGCTGCTGAGATGCTTACCACAATTGGAGTTTCATCACTGGATGAATTGATTGAAAAAACTGTCCCACCTGGTATAAGGCTGCCACTGCTATTAAACACAGGGACTGCAGTAAGCGAATTTGAATACCTGGCAGAGCTAAAAGAAACTGCAGCATTAAATAAAGTTTTTAAAACATACATCGGTCGTGGATATTACAATACCATTGTGCCCAGTGTCATTCTCAGGAATGTTTTTGAAAACCCCGGTTGGTACACCCAGTACACGCCCTACCAGGCAGAAATTGCCCAAGGGCGATTAGAAAGTTTACTCAATTTTCAAACCATGGTGAGCGACCTTACCGCCCTGCCCATAGCCAATGCAAGCCTGCTGGATGAAGGCACGGCTGCGGCAGAAGCTATGGCTATGTTGTTTAATCATAAAAACAAAAACCACGATCACATTACGGCTCCAAAGTTTTTTATAGATGATGCAATTTTTGATCAAACAAAAGACATTTTAATCACCAGGG
>JAYVGA010000180.1:0-3416 GCA_043772635.1 Chitinophagaceae bacterium | reverse complement strand
AAGCTAAAGCGGCCATGGTACTGGCCCAAACCACTTGTACCCCTGCCGCCAAAAGGAAGATGATGATTTAACAAATGTACGCTGGCATTGTTTACACAGCCCCCACCAAAAGCCACCGCCTGCAGCCATTGTTTTTCTTTTTGGCTGTTTGAAGTAAAAATATAAAATGCAAGCGGGTTTTTATTTTTATTTATTATTGCTAATGCCTCTTCCATTTTTGTAAATGAAATGATAGGTAGTATGGGACCGAATATTTCATCTTTCATAATGGGCCCATCAGGGTTTATATTATCCATTAAAGTAGGTTCTATAAATAATGCTGTCCGGTCTGTTTTTCCACCAAATAATATATTCCCATCTTTAAAATAGGTAACCAGCCGGTCAAACTGTTTTTCGTTTATAATCTTACCATAATCGTAACTGGCAGCGGCATTACCTTTAAAGAAACCTGTTATTGTTTTTTTAAGCTCTGCCAGCAACGCTTCTTTTTGTGATGCATGCACCAGCACATAATCCGGTGCCACACACATTTGTCCTGCGTTAGAAAATTTTGGAAGAGCAATTCTTTTTGCAGCTATTTTTATATCTACCTCTTCTTCTACAACACAGGGGCTTTTGCCACCAAGTTCTAAGGTAACGGGCACGAGGTTTTTTGCAGCAGCCTGGTAAATTATTTTTCCTACGGCAGTACTGCCGGTATAAAAAACATGATCAAAAACAAAATTGTCCATCATGGCAGAAATAACAGTAGCACCATCACCATCTGTAAACAAAATATATTTTTCATCAAAAGTTTGCGCTATCATTTTTTTCATAATTGCAGATGTAGCCGGTGCAAATTCTGATGATTTGAGCACCACGCAGTTGCCTGCAGCCATAGCACCAATTAATGGAGTAAATAATAATTGAAACGGGTAATTCCAGGGGCTTATAATGAGTACAACGCCCAGCGGCTCCGGCATAATAAAACTTTTTGACGGAAGATTAGTGAGGTTGGTACTTGTTCTCTTTGGCCTCATCCACTTACCCAAATTACTTATAGCATTACTCAGTTCAGAAAGAAAGAAACCATTTTCGGTTATCCAGCATTCTTCCGGGCTTTTTTTCAGGTCAGTGTGCAGTGCCTCAAATATTCCCAGCTCATTTTTTTTAACCACGGCCTGCAACTTTTGTAATTGCTCTTTTCTAAAATTATATTCTTTGGTAATACCGGTATCAAAAAAATTACGCTGGGTTATTAATTTATTTACAATATCCATTTGCATAAATTTGTTTTAAAGTTAGAACAATTAGTATGACAGATGAGCAATATATGCAGCAGGCATTAAAAGAAGCACAAAAAGCATTTGATAAAGAAGAGGTGCCGGTGGGTGCACTTATTGTAATGAACAATCAAATAATTGCCAGGGCGCATAACCAGGTAGAGTTGCTTACAGACAGTACGGCTCATGCAGAAATACTGGCCCTTACTACAGCTTATAATTTTTTGGGCAGCAAATATTTGCCCGATGCAACTTTATATGTAACCGTAGAACCCTGCCTTATGTGCAGCGGGGCATTGTACTGGAGCAAAATAGGCCGCATAGTTTTTGGCGCTGCCGATGATAAAAACAGTTACCGCAGGGTTACCGCCGGCAACAATCCCTTTCATCCAAAAACAGCAATTACCGGTGGCATTTTACAACAGGAATGCGGGCAACTGATGAAAGATTTTTTTATAGCAAGGCGATAGCCGCCTCAATTTGAAATATAAACCCTGCAAACCGGCAATGTAGATTTTCCTTTTAAAGATAAAATATACAGCCCCCCTGGAATGTGTGCAGGAATGATAATTTTTTCTCTTATTGAAATGCTATTTACAATTATAGTACCCGAAAAAATCTTGCCGCCTGTTATATCTAATAGTTCATACTGATAATTACCCTGTTCCGCCTTATTTATGTAAATATTTAAAATTCCATCTTGTATAAAAGAAGGATTTACACTTATAGTTTTTTCTGATTTGATATTTAGCGTTACTATGGGAGAATATTTTACAAATCCTGACCTGTCAATAATCTTAATTCTGTAAAAAATGTTTCCGCTTATGAGTGCTCTGTCTATCCAAGAATAAGTTTTAGCTACCGAAGAAGGATTCACAATGTTTACCTGGCCTATATAACTGAAATTATTGCCATTTGCTGAGCGCTCTATCTCATACCTAAATACTTCATCTTCTTTTTCCATCTCCCATTGTATTACCTGGTAATTTTCTTTTTTAAAAGCTTTGATACTGGTAAGTATAACAGGCACTACAGCATCAATACAATCGCCTCTAAGCTCTGGGGAAAATACTGCGAGACCCCAATATTGATCAGACAAATAAGTTACAGAACAATCAGAACCTGTATTTATCCTAAACTTCCATATCCGGCCATAAGTGCATCCCGAAGGACAATCACCGCAACGTATCATATACGTTAACAGCACATCAGCATTTACAATATCCACATCCATAGAATTACCGTCAAAATATGGTATTAAATCGCAGTTTGCAGTTCCTGCTATAAATAAAAACTGGTTACGCAAAGCCTGGATATTTAATGCAACCGGAGAAATAATATTGTAGATTCTTTTATCTGGATATATTTGAGCAGAAGCCGCACTTACCTGGAGGTTAAACCTGTTTATGAGATTATTTATTTCTAAAGATGATGTATTATTATAATTATCTGAAGACCAGTCGCCGGCCCATGATGCGGTGTTAAATACCACAATTCTCAGGGTTTTTATTTTATAGGTATAGGTATATGGTTCGCCCGCAGAAGCTATATGTAATGAATCGGCAGCGTAATAACTATTACTATTAAAAATGCCAAACAATGCCTGTATGGTATCTTTTATTGCTGATGCCTGCATATTTTGCATGGCATACAATGCTATGGCAATAGAATCTCTATAAAGAGATGGAATAACTACACTGTCTTTCCAGGGAGAATTAATATCATTTACTCTTTTTATAGCTAATTTATAAACATCGTTACGATAGTTATTTTCCATACTCCCTGTTGCAATACAATTACTGGGATAGGTTTGTGACGCTGCATTATAAATTGAAAATACGAGGACGGATAAAATAAATAAGATTTTCATATTGTAAATATAACAGAATTGGAGCGCCGTATTAACCATTTGGCTTTAATCTTTTGTATTCATTATGTGGCTGTTTAAAATAAGGGATACAAACTTAAGTACATTGCAATACTGTAAAAGAAACTCTCTATACATTTTTCAGAATCGCTTTATAAAATTTCTTTCAAATTAATAAAGATTGATTTTTAAATAATGGCATTTCAAAAATTAGGCTTTAATTTTGCAGCACAATTAATTATTATACATTTTACACATTTTTAAATTTATACATTATGGCATTTACA
>JAYVGA010000179.1:0-5021 GCA_043772635.1 Chitinophagaceae bacterium | reverse complement strand
TGGCGACCCGGTAATTTTTTAATTTAAAAAAATCTCATCAACAAATATCCATCCCTTATCTCCCTTACCCCTGTGCCAGGCAGGCAATTTGCTTACAGGAATAACCACCACTTTAAAACATTTTTCTTTAACTGCTGCAAAGTTTATATCGTAACCTTTCATATAAGCAGGCGCTTCTGTAACAGGTTGCAGGGGGATTATTTTTTTTATCAGGCGAAGATGCCCGGGATCACTGCCGCCCCAAACTTCTATTGTAAGAGGAGGCATAATGTAACTGTTGATATCTACCAGGTGGCTTACCGTAACCGATGAAATATTTTGTGATGTTTTTAAATACATTATTGCCTGCATGGATTGGCCCTTAAAACCAATCCACTTGCCACTGCTAAAACTAAGATCACCTTTTTGTTCATCTTTGAGTACAGCCGTACTTATTGATTTATAAGGGGGATCGGGTGGAGGTTTTAAAAACAAAATCGAATCAATTTTATAACCGGCTTTATAAAAAGCCCGTTCTGTTACCCCACTGCTTATCCAGCCGGGTTTATAAGCTTTGGCTTTTACTGTCATGTTTTTATCCACCATAAAATTTCCTTTAAATATAGGCGAATGTAAACTGTCTGGTGCTGTTCCATCAGTGGTGTAACGGATGGTAACTCCTTTTACAAAATGTTTTAATTTTAAAGGGACGGGCTCAAGCACAATCTGTTCTTCATTTTCTACAATAGGTTCATTTAATTTTATGATAACAGTATCTCCTTTAAACCCGGTTTGTATAAAAGTGTTTTTAAATTGATGCTGCAGTGCAGTAAGATTTTGCGATTGTGCCGGCGTGCTCCATATATACAACTGTTTTAGTTTGGGCAGCGATGCCAATACAGCAAGGCTTGCCACATTAACTCCTGTTCCGGATAAGGATAATTGTTTTAATTCTTTTAACTGGTTAAGTGCCGATAAACCGCTGCCCTTAATATTTGTAAAAGATAAATTAAGTGTGCGGAGGTTTACAAACCGGGCAATAGTTTTTAGCTCATCATCCGTAACCGGCATTTTATTTAAATTAAGCGATACCACCTGTTCTTTTAAGGCAAGTAATTCTTTTAACTGTGATGCCTTAAATTGTGCTGCACTAAAAAACTCCACACCCAATGCAGGCGAACCCACAGCCAGTGGTGCAATAAGCCGGTAATTATTACTTAACGATTTAATTTTTTTCTCATCAGCAGGTTTAAAAGTATAATCATCTGTTTCTATTGTCTTAAAAATGGATAAGGCCAAAGCCCGCAGTGTATCTTTTTCTGATAGCCCTGCAACGGTAGCTGTAGCACTTGCCCCGCTTTTTATCCAGTGATAAATAATATTTATTTCTTCATCTGTAAGCTGGGGCTTGCCTGCAGGCGGCATATGTTTTTTATTATCCATGGGCAGGCGTATGCGCCGCAGCAACAATCCAAAATCTTTTTCTGTTGAATCCCATAATACACCACTCTTGCCTCCTTTTAATAATAGGGCAAATGGTTCCATTAATAATTCGCCTTTGGCTTTTTTTTCGTTGTGGCAGCTCACACATTTTGCTGTTAATATGGGTTGCACCATGTGCGTGTATATTATGGCATCTTCAAACAATACAGCAGGCAATGGTTTGTCTTTAATAACGGGTGCCAGTAAAAAATTTTCTCCATGGGTTATACCGGCGCCCAGGTGCCCGGTAACCATAACAATTACCATTGCACTCATACCAGTAAGTGCCAATACAATTTTTACCTGCCTTACGGTATGCCTGAAAACATACCAGGCCAATGATAATAAAGAAATAAAAACGCCACCCCATTTATGCCATACTAAAGCTTCGGGTATATAGCCTGTTTCTTTTGACAGCAGAAGCCCCATTAATGCACTGCTTACTGCTGTAATAGAAGTGAACAGCAACAGCCCATCGCCAATAACTGCCAACTCTGCTGCAGCAATTTTTTTTAATCCTGCAAATAATTCCCAAAAAATACACAACACCATCAGCACAATAGGAAAATGCAGCAGCAACGGGTGCATACGCCCCAGTACCTGCACCCATGCTGGTATAACAAGCCTCTCTTCAAAAATTAATAAAAAAAACAGCAGGCAGTTAAGCCCAAGGCTAAGGTTAAAAAAAAACATTTTCAATCGCTGCATAACTTAATAACATTTTATTTCATCAATAAATATCCATCCATGTTGGCCTTTACCGGGGTGCCCTTCCGGCAAAGATTTTATTCCCATCAATTTTATTTTTATTTTTTTTGTAATTGTTTTTTTTGATGCTGTAATGAGTATGGGTTTACATGTAGCAGGTTCTGAAATTTTATCTGCCGCAAAAAACTGTTGCGCCATCAACTCATAAAATTGCCGGCCTTCATCAAAATAAAATAACTGTATTTGTTCCGGCAAAAAAATCCAGCTGCCGTGATCTTCCAGAAAATTAATTAATACCGATTGGAGTTTTTGCTTTTCCTGCAGGGTTATATTTACCTCTACCGTATCCTGCTGGTATCCCAGCCAGTTTTTAGCATTCATTGCAGTAATTCCACCTTCATTATCTATTAATGTATTTTTTCCATTTCCCTGAAACCTTTCATTGGCAGGCGTTTGCTGTATTGACTGAATTTTTAATCCATCCCTGATAAATGTGGCAGCAACAATTTCGGAAGGCAAAAATCCATTACCGTATACCATAGCTTTTAAGGTAGTAAAAGATTTTTTTATAAGGATGGGTTTAGCATATACTTTATCATGCAGGGTGGGCTGCTTATTGTTTAAAGTATAATAAATTTTTGTACCCTGCTGTGCAAACTGTAATGTGGCAATGGCTGTATTTTTAAAAAATACAGAAGGGTATTTTAATAATGGCGGTGCCAGCTGCGGCAGTGGCTGCCCATGGCACAAAGAAGAAATAAAAAATAATAAAAAAGAAAATAATAGTTTGCTCATTATATAACCGGTGATAATTTATAAGGATATACTTTACCGGAATTCCATTGTGCGATATACAGATTTTCTTCATCATCCACACATACATCATGCGGATATTGAAAATATTTTATGGTCTGGTACATCTCTTCCAGTTTGTGATTTACGTATTGAGGTTGGGAGCCGCCAAGGTTAGAAATTACTTTAAAATTTTTATCCAGGATAGTTACAAAACCAGATTGCTTTCCCTGCCTTGAATTGCTTTGTAAAACGGCAGCATACAGATAATTTCCTTTTATAACGGGGCGGCAAACCCATGCCCCCGGCAAAGGAACAGTATCAATATAAACTCCACTAAATGTAAAACGTTTAAAAGCATTTTGCTGGCGGGATGTTACTATAAGGCAGGGCTGCAGCGGATTTCGCAGATCTATACAAACGCCGTGTGCATTTAATAAATGCTTTGCATCATTACCCCTGCCACCAAAATGATTAATATACCGCCCGGAAGAATCGTATCGTATAATAAAATCTTTGCCATATCCATCTGCTACATAAATATCACCGTTAGGGGCAATGGCAGTTTCTGTAGGAACATATTCTTCTGCATTTAAATACTCACCGGTTTCTTTTGGGTAATCCAGTACAAGCAATACCCTCCCATCAAGCGTAGTTTTAATTACCTGGTGCCTTTTGTTATCGCAGATAAATAAAACCTCTGCACCGTTTTCGTTAAACAGGGTAAGCCCATGTGCACCGGGATATTCACTACCCCATGTGCTTAATAATTTTCCGCTTTTATCATATATCAATACATTATTTTTTATTTCGTTGGTAAGTAAAATAATTCGGCCACTGCTATCCTGCACCATTTCATGACAGTCATTTACCGGGTAGCGGGACACATCTGCCTGGCTCCATTTTGTATCAAGACGGTAGCGTTTGTTATGCTGCCCCAGCAAAGGATTTTGCTCAAATGCATAGGAAGGCTTATATAAAAAACCGGCTGCACCTATAGAAGTATTTTTTAGAAATGTTCTGCGTTGCATCTGATGTAGTATTTTAATTGCTGATTTTTATTCTTATTAATCAATTCAAATTATTTTAAATTAAGAAGCGGTCTAAATATAAAATTTTCATTCATTATGTAAGCCGTTCGTGGGACACGAACGGCGGCGATATTTTATATCGCTGATCAAAATAAAAGCAGGAGGGCATTTCAAATTGTCGTTTAAATAAGGGTTGTCAACTTTAGAAAACATACAGACATTCCATTTGGTTAAAAAGTTGACAACCCTCTGCGACAATAAAAAACAATTCTTTTCTTACGCCACAATTCCCTTTACCACTTTGCCTGCCACATCTGTAAGCCTGTAACGGCGGCCAAGATGTTTAAAAGTTAACCGCTCATGATCAAGGCCCATAAGATGTAAAACAGTCGCATGAAAATCGTTTACATGCACAGGGTTTTGAATAATGTTGTAACCAAATTCATCTGTTTCGCCATACACACCGGGCTTTACTCCGCCACCTGCCATCCATATGGTAAAGCACCTGGGGTGATGATCTCTTCCATAATTATCTTTGCTAAGTGGCCCCTGGCAATAATTTGTTCTGCCAAATTCGCCGCCCCAAATTACCAGTGTTTCATCCAGCAAGCCCCTTTGTTTAAGATCGGTTATGAGTGCCGCAGAAGCCTGGTCGGTATCCATACACTGGCCCCGTATTTCCGCCGGAAGTCCATTGTGTCCATCCCATCCCTGGTGGTACAGCTGCACAAAGCGAACACCATTTTCTGATAATTTTCTTGCCAGTAAACAGTTGGCTGCGTAAGTTCCGGGCATCATGCAATCGGCTCCATATAATTTTACAATATCTTCAGGTTCTTTGCTCAGGTCGGTAATTTCGGGCACAGCTGTTTGCATACGGTAAGCCATTTCGTACTGCTGCACTTTTGCATTTATTTCTGGGTCGCCAGATTCCTTAAATGCTTCTGCGTTTAGTTCTTCTAGTTTATCAAGCATTTTTCTACGGTCTGCTCTGTTAATGCTCTCTGGATTATTAAGGTATAGCACTGG
>JAYVGA010000178.1:0-3461 GCA_043772635.1 Chitinophagaceae bacterium | reverse complement strand
CAAACAGTACAGCTAAAACTACCAGGCAAAAAGGCAGAAAAACAAATGTAAATATGCGGTAGCCATACCAGGTATCTATCTGCAAAAACAGGGCTTTGGTAGCGTACACTACCAAAGGAGCGTGCAATACATATATCATAAAAGAAAAAGCAGACAGCCATACAAACCAATGCCTGTTCATAAAAAAATGAACCAGCGCATTGCAGCCATACCATGCACAAATTAACCCGCTTACAATAACTCCTTTGTGCATTAATAAAAGTACAGGTTCAATGCCGGAAAAATCTGCATTAAAAGCAAGGATGGTTTTTATAACAGAGAAACCTATAAAAATAAACATCCAGTATTTTGGCTGCAACCATTTGTTGGGGGTATCAATATTAAAATTTGTTTTCTGCATCCAGATACCGATTGAAAAAAATAACAACCCTTCTCCTTCTATTAATATTAAACCGGCCGTAGCCAGCCAGAATAAAAAGGCAATTATAAAAAAAATCCATTTGGCCACAGGGTTTATAATGCACCATTTTATAGCAGGGTAAGCAAGGTTGTAAATAAGTAACACCCTTATAAACCAAAGCTGGTAAGAGACCGGAAAAAACAGCCAACGGGCCAGCACTTCGTACCAGCGGTATTGATGCAGTAACATTCTTGTTTCATCTATCTGCATCATGTGCGTAGCAGCTACAATATTTCGGCCGTATAAAAATAATTCCAGCACATAAGTAAGCAATAATCCCACCGCACTCCAAACCAGGTAGGGATAAAGTAATGTTTTTACCCGCTTGAGGGATCTTTGTTTATAGGGCTTATTATCTGTTGCGGCAAATAAGTATCCTGATATAATAAACAACATGGGAATACGAAAACGCAAGATACCATTGGCCAACCAGTATTGGGTAAAACTGGTTGGGGTTAAAGGCTCGCCGGGCATGGTCCATGGCTGCAGGTAACCCTGTTTTAAATTATACCCGTGCACAAATACCAGCAACACCATGGATATAAAAGCCCAGAACCTGAATTTTTGTGAATTAAATGCTGATAACATAAGTATGGTTTGGTACTCCAATAATAATTAAAAAGATTTAACGGGATGGTTCAAAAAATTCCGTGGGGTAATAAAAGAAAATTAATGGTAAAAATTTTATACCTGGCAAAACTTTTATTTTCCTTTAAACTTTGTAAAAGCTTGATGAATGAATTATAAGTTGAAGTGATTTTAAAACTTTGCCAAAGTAGAAGTAGCGTTTTACTTTGGCAAAGTTTGGTAAGAAAATTTTAAAGTAAAGATCACTCGCTTTGCATTTACCTATTCGTGCATACATAACACAGGAATATTGGTATGATAAAGCAGGTCAACCGTTTTACTTCTCCTGAATATTTTTTCAAGCAAATTATGTTTTTTAGGAATAACCACTATAAGGTCTAATTTTTGTTTTTCAGCAAACCAGTTAATTCCATAAATAACATCTTCTGTTAAAACGGTATGGTACTCTGGCTTAAACTCTTTGAGCAATTCACTTATATACATGCCTTCTTCAATTCTATCAGACGGTTTACCGGCATCGGAGAAAATGATATTGAGCACATATAACTCAGCATTAAAATCATGAATAATTTTTTTTAGCGGTGCTATAGGTGTAGTAATGATTACTTTTTCATAATCGCATGCAAAACCAATTTTTCTTATGGGAATAAACTCTGCCCTGGGTGGAACAACCAATATAGGAAAGGTAAGCTGCTGAATAGTTGTAATAGTATTGCTTCCTACTACAAGCCTGGCCAGGGCATTTTTTCCGGTTATTCCCATCACTATTAAATCTGGCTTCAGTTCCTCACACAAAAGTATCAAACCCTCTGCAAGGGAATTATTACCTGCCCTTATCTGAATATTTATGGTAGTTCCTAATGCTGACTGCACTGTTCTTTTGCAGGCTTCCAGCTCATGCTCTGCTGCATAGTGCATTTCGGCCGGGCTCACAAACGGATAGCCAAAACTGGAAACGGGTATGGTAATTTCGTATGCATGATACAGCCATAAATCTGCACCGTAAAAAGCAGCAAGATTACCTGCAAATTTGGCTGCATTTTCTGCTGTTTCGGAAAAGTCTATGGGCGCAATAATTATTTTCATTATTACTAAATTAATCATCAAATGTAAACATCACGGCTTTTAACTCACATGATAAATACCAGGTTAAAAGATGTTTAAAGGTATTTAAATTATTAGCTACAAAGAAATATTTTGGGCTTTTGCAGGTTATGCATCTGTAATTAAATAGAAAAAAATAAGGAGATAAAGGGCCTGATTCTTATACCATCAAATAATAATGGTTATATGATGCGTTTGTGAAGGCGGAAAATATTTATTTATAAAGTATCCTTTTGTGTTTTTAAAAAACCATTTTTTCCAATATCATAAATTCTAATGGCTGTAAATGTTTACCTGTTAAATCATCTTCTATAAATGGTTTTCTCTGGCCGGTATTTTTATAGCCGTGCCGCTGGTACCAGTTTATCAATTCGCTCCTGGCAGAAATTACCGACATGTAAATTGTATTGCAATGTAGATGTTGTGCGTATTCCTCTGCGGCTTTCAGTAGCTGTTTGCCTATTCCCCCACCTTGTAATGCAGGCGATACGCTTAACATACCAAGGTAAATTTTATAGCCATGCTGCTGCAGGTTTACGCATCCGGTAATTTTTTTTTCTTCATCCTTATAAATGAGTAAAACGCTGTTGGGTAAATGCATTACCTCCCGCAGGCTGCTCTCATCAGTACGCACATTGCCTGCTATAAGATGCGCTTCTGTTGTCCAGCCCTGCTTTGAGCTTTCGCCACGGTAGGCGCCGTTTAAAAGTGCGGTAATAAATGCTGCATCTGTTTCTTTTGCAACAGAGATATGTGGGTTTGAAAATACCATCATCATAAAAACGAAAGTATAAAAATTTATGTAAAGCTTTTATAAATTTATTAGAAGATCAGCCTTTCATGTAGCGACGCCTTTCTTTAAAACTAATTTCCTTTAAACAAAATATCCGCTTTAAAGATCTTTTTTGAAGCAGCCAATGAGGCAATAAAAATTATGGAGTATCAATATTTGTTTGATCCGCTTTGGTACCATCCCTTTAAAAAAAAAGGCTTAGAGTAGAGAGTATTGCTGAGATAAAAATTAATCACTTCTTTTAAATTATGCATAATACCTTCTTGGCATAATGCTTTTTTTCTGGCGCTGGATATTCCATAAATCTGCAGCAGTAAAAGTTTTTTCCTGCTGAGTATTACCTGCCAGTGTTTCGTTTACTATGATAGTAAGCTTTTTGGTTTCTCCTATACTTATTGCTTTAAATAAGTTGATGTTTTGTGTGTTCATGATTGTAATTTTTAATAGTTGAGATTCGGTTTACTTCTTTGTAATTATGCATAATACCTTCTTGGCATAATGCTTCTTTTCTGGCGC
>JAYVGA010000177.1:0-2412 GCA_043772635.1 Chitinophagaceae bacterium | reverse complement strand
CATTCTTATACCTGCCCTGCCGGGTATCTGTAAAATTCTCGAAATTTATGTACAACGAAAATGTTTTAAATATTTTTTCGGCCATAAAACCCAATTCCTCAAACGCAGGAGTGAGTACTCCGCTGCTTAAGTATTGCCTGCCGGTAAAGTATCCTTCCAGCCCCAGCTTTATCTTATCTTCTATTTCATAAATCAGTGCAGTGTTTAACTTACCCTTTGCAACCAGTGGCAAAAATTGATTGCCTGTTAAATATTTAGCTTTACTGTAATTGAATGTGTAACCCAAAAACAATTTAAAATATTTTTTATAAATAAATTTTGCATTTGTTTCAAAGCCTGCACTGTACACCGGTTTATCCGCATTGGCAAAAAAACGGCTGCCCAGCATATCCTGCTGCAACAGCAGTGGCTTGTGAATGATAGTATAAAAAAACATTTGATTTAATGAGAACCCAAGCTCCCTCCCAATAGTAGTTCTGTAATTAACATCTGCCGTACCACCATAACTTTTTTCTGCTTTTACATTATTTAAGGGAGCTACATTTTTATATTGAATGGTTTCTGTTTCTTCTGTAAAAAGGGTAGGCATTTTATAACCCATACCTGCACCTATCCGGGAAGACCATTGAGCATTGTATTTTAAAAATAAAGATATCCTTGGTAAGATAAACAGCTCTGTATTTTTAAAAAGAGCATTATTGTAATCTAATACATCTACCCTTAACCCAGATTCTAGTTTTATTTTATCTGCAGCATCCCAGGTATGCTGTGCATAGATGCCTCCTGTTCTGGAACGGTTATTCCTGCTGCCGTTATTATCTTTTTCTTTAAACTGGTTATAAATAAAATTTGCTCCAAGTACCAGTGCATGTTTGCCTGCATTGTCCACATAAGAAATATCTGTAAAAGCATTATTATCTGTGCCGGCAAAAATGTAAGAAGGAATATGAATACTACGGTTAAAATAACTGAAGCTCTGTTTTACTGTTATATTTTTATTAGCGCTCAACTTTTTATCCAGTTCAAATGTACTGATGTTCCTGAGCGTTTCGTTTTTTTCAAAATATTGGTGGTTAACGTCGGCGTTATTTTTTATTACCTGTATATCTCCACCTGTTCTCTCTCCCTTGGTAAAACTATTTGCCACGGTTATAACGGTATTATCATCGGGGTAAAAAAATAATTTTGGATGCACCGTAAACTCATTTGATTCTGGCACTTCAGTAAAATCATCTTTGTCTGCATCGTAAGCTTTTTGGCGGTTATACAATGCCAGTAAAGTATAGCCCATTTTTTTGCTTCTTGCGGATGCAAAGCCACCAATATTGCTCTGGCCAATGTTAGACTGGTTGATTATAAAATTATATGCTGGTTTTAATTTAGGTGTGCGGCTGATAAAATTTACCACACCTGCAATAGCACCACCCCCAAATAAAGGTGATGCGGGCCCTTTAATAATTTCTACCTGCTTTAAATCCAATGGTGGAATTTCCAATATGCTTAACCCGCTGGAGAAATTGCCAAAGTTGGGAAACCCATCTTTTAACAGTTGTGTATATCTGCCATCCAAACCTTGCAAACGTATGCTGGCATTGCCCGATGTGGCTGAAGTTTGCTGCACCTGTATGCCTGTACTTTCGTGCAGAATCATTGCCACGTTTGCAGGGCGCATATTTGCTTTTTCATCAATTTCTTCCAGCTCAATCGTTTCTACTCTTGTGGGCACATTGGCAATGGTGCGCCCTGTACGCACAGACTGCACTATTACTTCTTCCTCTTCTTCTTCTTCCGATTCCATTACTACAACCAGTATATTTTCTGCAAACGGAATGCTTACAGAAATTTGCTGTGCTGCAAAACCAACATAAGAAACATTAACCTTGTATTTGCCTTGTGGCAAATTTTTAAATAAAATAAATCCAGCAGTATCTGTAATTCCCTGTTGTTTTAATGAAATAATATTCACAGATGCAAATGCTACAGGGTCCTTGGTAGTGGCATGCAAAACTTTTACACCCAGGTTATTTTGACCAAAACCAATAAGGCTGCATAACAGAGCCGTTATGACTAAATATATTTTAAACATGTAAAAAATTAATTGAAATGAATGTAGTTAATATCCTTTTATCAGAAATGAATAAACATATTAACTAATCCTGGGCGGTTGCCAAATTGAATGAAGATGGTAAGAATGAAAATCGCCTTTGCCGTAATAAAAATTTATTTGCTGAAAAACTAAAGGAGTAGTTTTAGTGAAGCACAAGGGCTGGTAAAAACTTATTGCCGAACAGCATGCACAACTGCAAAAAGGGGTACAGTCATCTGTTTCGGGCTGGTGCTCCTGCTGTTGTGCAGTAATTGAAATTTTTTGTTCTGCCTTTACATTGCATTCCTCCGTGTCGCCACAGGGGA
>JAYVGA010000176.1:0-25350 GCA_043772635.1 Chitinophagaceae bacterium | reverse complement strand
TTAATAGATATTATAGACCTGATGGAAAAAGAAGGGCTGCCGCTGCCTATGATGCAGGTGGCCGGAAGCGATAAAGGCGTAAACCTTTTAACGGCGCATGGTAGTAAAGGTCTTGAATTTGAATATGTATTTTTTGCCGGTGTAAACGCCTCTTCATGGGAAAAGAAACGCAAGCCCGGCGGTGGTTACAAACTGCCAGATACCATGTTTACTTCGCTCTCCTCCCAGGCTGGTGGCGGAGCCGAGGACGAAGAACTCCGCCGCCTTTTTTATGTAGCACTCACCAGGGCAGAGCAACACTTAATTATTTCTTACGCCAAATATAAAAATGATGGTAAAGAAATGGAACCTTCTATGTTTATTGCAGAGATACAGGAAGAGCATAACATAACAGCACAAAAAATTACCATTAGTGATGAAGAGATGCTGCAGTTTCAGTTGCTGCAGTTTACACCGCAGGCACCGGAGATAGAAAAAACAGAAGATGATTTTATAAGGCCCCTGCTGGAAAAATTTGTAATGAACGTTACGGCATTAAGCAGTTACCTTAAATGCCCGTTGGGTTTTTATTATCAAAATCTTATACGCATACCATCCGGAAAAAACGAAGCCACAGAATTTGGCAGTGCCATACATTATGCATTGGAAAAATTATTTCGTAAAATGTCCGCCCGGCCAGGCCATTCGGACGGGCAGGATAGTGGCAAAGAAACATTTCCTCCAAAAGAAGAAATGGTAGAAGATTTTTATTGGTACATGAAAAGGCACCGGGAACTTTTTACAAAAGAATCTTACAATAGGCGCATGGAATATGGCGATGAAGTGCTTAGAAAATATTACGACAAATACATTAACACCTGGAACAAAGTAGTAACTGTAGAAAGAAATATAAGAGGTGTTATTGTTAATGATGTACCGCTCAGGGGCAAATTAGATAAGCTGGAGTTTAACGGCAAAGAAATAAATGTGGTAGATTATAAAAGCGGCGATATAGATAAAGCCCTGCCAAAAATGAAAGCACCCAATGATAAAGATCCCAATGGCGGCGACTACTGGAGGCAGGCCGTTTTTTATAAATTGCTTATAGATAATTATGAGCAAAAAGACTGGAAAGTAATAAGCACGGAATTTGATTTTATAGAGCCCGATAAAAAAAAGGAATACCGCAAAGAAAAAATTATTATTACCCCTGCCGATATAGAAACAGTAAAGCAACAGATAACTACGGTATGGAACAAAATACAAAACCGGGAGTTTTATACCGGCTGCGGCAAAGAAGATTGCCATTGGTGCAATTTTGTAAAAGATAATAAACTGGCCGTGGCACTGCACGATTTGGAAGAAGAAGAGTAGGGTGGGTCACCCCAAAGGGTGGCTCACCCGGCGATTAATGAAGTGCTTTACAAAAAGGGTGAGCCACCCTTTAGAAACAATATTAGAATTGAAATAAATTATGGGGGTGACTCACCCGGATAATGCGTAATATGGGTCACCCCCAAAGGGTGGCTCACCCGGCGATTAATGAAGCGTTGCAAACTGGGTGAGCCACCCTTTGGAAACAATATTAGAATTGAAATAAATTATGGGGGTGACTCACCCATAAAATCTTTGCATTTCTTTGCATCTCCCTTTGTTTGCCATTCACGCCTTTGCAATACCTTCACGCAAAATTCAGGGTGTGTAACCCGGCAATAAAATTTTAATGAAAAATAAAATACTTACCGGCCTCGGTTTCATCATCTCTCTTTATATATCTGTAAGTTTTAACAGCGGTTGTGCGCAAATAGGCGCTCCCACCGGAGGGGTAAAAGATACACTTGCGCCTGTACTTGTTAGAGCCAGCCCCGAACTAAAAACCCTGAACTTTAAGGGTAATAAAATAACCCTTGTTTTTGATGAATATGTAACGGTAGAGGAAGTTCAAACAAATGTGCTGGTATCGCCACTGCAAAAAAATAATCCTGCTATTAATTACAGCCTTAAAACGGTAAGCATAAAATTAAAAGACAGCCTGCTGCCCAATACTACCTACAGTATTCAGTTTGGCAATGCAATAAGGGATATTAATGAAGCAAATCCTTTCCCCAATTTTACGTATGTGTTTTCTACCGGCGATAAAATAGACAGCTTTAGTCTTGCAGGCAAACTGCTGCTGGCAGAAACAGGGCTGCCCGACAGTACCATTAATGTGGTGCTTTACCGCAACACCAATGATACGGCGGTGCAAAAATTAAAGCCCGATTACCTGGCCCGGTTAAAAGGAGATGGCAGTTTTATATTTAATAATTTACCCGCAGATAGTTTTAAAATATATGCTTTAAAAGATGGGGATGGCAATAAATACTACAATACCAAAACAGAACTGTTTGCTTTTTTAAATGAAGCCATCAGCATAAGCGACAGCAACAATGATGTAACCTTGTATGCCTTTGCTGAAGAAAAACCTAAAAGCAATACTACCATCAGGGTGCTTAAACCTGTGCTGGATAAAAAATTAAAATACAGCAGCAATCTCTCCGGCACGCAGGATCTTTTAGACAGCCTGCAGCTTAGTTTTAATAACCCTTTAAAATTTTTAGACAGCAGCTCCCTTACCCTTACAGATACCAATTACAATAAAATAACCGGTGGCCAGCCGCACCTGGACAGTACTGCGAAAATAATATTTTACACCCCGGTATGGAAGCCCGGCGAAGCTTACCTGCTTATCGTTGCAAAAGATGCCCTGTCAGATTCTGCAGGTACCAAACTGGTAAAAAACGATACACTAAAATTTACTGCAAAAAAAGAAGCAGATTATGGCAAGGTTATACTGCGGTTTAAAAATTACGATCAAAGCAAAAACCCTGTGCTGCAGTTTACCAGCAACCAGGTAGTAAAATTTTCTTACCCGCTTGCAGGTGCAGAGTGGAGCAACAACCGTTTTCCGCCCGGGGAGTATGAGCTGCGCATTTTATATGATGATAATAAAGATGGGGTATGGACACCCGGTAATTATCCAAAAAAACTGCAACCCGAAAAAGCCATCACCATTCCACAAAAATTATCTATCCGTGCCGATTGGGATAATGAGAGAGATATAGTGTTGTAATGGATAATTTAAAATTGATAATGTATTTACTCATTAAAGTTATCAATCGTAAACAGTCGTTTCAATATTCAGTCTGAGCACATAAAAATTATCTGCCGGCAAGTATCCGATACATTGTTAATTGAACTTACATTTACTTAATGAAAAAGTTGCACATATTGCCAGAACATAACTGCTGAAGGCAAGCCTTTATCAGCTGCATTTTCCAAAACAATTTTTATGATAGCAAAACCTACGATTAAAGCTTTAGTAAATAAACGGCTAGATGATGCTAGAATTTTATTAAATAATAGAAGATACGCTGCAACCATATATATGTCAGGATATGCTTTAGAACTATCCTTAAAATATCGTATTTGCAGAATTATGAAATTTACGAATGGCTTTCCCGAAAACAAAGCAGAATTCAATATTTATTACTTTGATACCACCAAAACATTTTTAAGAAGTACCATAAGAGAATTGAGAGATATTCGACATCATAACCTGCCAATTTTACTTCGATATTCTGGAGAACAAATCAATATTGAAACAAATTTTATAGCAGACTGGGATATTGTTAAAGATTGGAACCCGGAAATGAGATATCTAAATAAGATAATAAGAAGGCAAAAAGCACAAGATTTCTTAAAATCAATCAGAGTTATTGTAAATGAAATATTATAAGTAAATTTGAATAAAATATTTTTGTTATGGCAAAGAGAAATCAACATGTTGTTCCTTTAGGAAATGGCTGGGCAGTTAAAGCTGCCGGAGCTGAAAGAGCCACTGTTATTACTACAAAACAATCTGATGCAATTATCGCAGCGAGAACTATCGCAAGAAATAATAATACTGAATTAATTGTTCATGGAAGAGATGGAAAAATTAGGGAAAGAAACAGTTATGGAATTGACCATAACCCACCTAAAGGTTAATATAGATTTTCACTCATTTTGGTAAATACCTGCCTATGGAGTATTTCGGTATAGAAAAAGTTTCGGACTATTAAAATTTATATTGGCATTATTTTACAAGAAAGCCCCGGAAAAAATCCGGGGCTTTGTTATTTAATTCATCTTTTAAATTTTATTCTTTAATTAATTTTTCCTGGTGCAGCAGCTTACCATTACTGTCAGTAATTTTTATAAAATAAACACCAGCTTTTAATTGCGCAGCATCTATTTTATTATTACCATTTTTTACAATAGCAGCAGTGTTTACCATTCTGCCCATTACATCATACACTTTTATGGTACCGGTTTTTTGCAAACCGCTTACATTAAGGTTAATGATATTTTTTACAGGATTGGGATATAGGGCAAATTTTTGATTGGCACCGGTTATTAATCCTGCTTCTTTAGATGCAGTACCTGTAGCTACTTTTAAGGTATAACAACTGGTTGCATTATTGGCGGTGTTGTAACCAAATACTTTTATAATGTAAGTACCGGCAGTATAAGTTCTGCTGATGGTTTCGCTGGTGGTACTTCCATTTTCGGAAATAGCCAGTTGTGTTGTTCCATTGCTGCTGTACAATACCAAATCATAATCTGCCGGCAGGGTAGTTAAGGTAATGGTAGCGGTACCACCGGTGGTAATTACAAATTTGTAATAATCTATATCTCCCGATACATTTACCAAACCTGTTACGTTTGTATTTAAAGGAATAGAAACGGCTCCGGCCACTGTGCCATTGGTAGTATTATCATAAGAGCTTGCACAACCTGTAACAGCAGTGGCAGTAGCAGTAATGGTATAGCAGGTGGCACTATTGGCACCGCTGTATCCAAACACTTTAATATAGTAAGTACCTGCTGCCTGGTTGGTTAAAGAAACCGTTTCAGTAGCGGTAGCACCGGCTCCAGATCCAATTTGTGTTCCGGCACTGTTGTAAATAGTCATATCATAATCTACACCGGATGGGCCAGCCAATGCAAAGCTATTATTGGATGCAGCAGTAGTTACCACTTTAAAGAAATCAACATCTGTAGCAGTAGTAATGGCTGCAGAGTTGGCCACACCTGTAACAATGGTAGCTGCTGTTGCCTGTGTTTCGTTTGGCTCAAAGGCAGTGCCACAGCCAGATGCAACCGCTGTTGTGGTAAACTGTGCCTGGGTATAAGCGCTGGTTAAACTTGTACAGTTGGTTCTCACTCTCCAGTCGTATAAAGTAGATGCTGCCAGGCCACTAAGATTTACAGCCGTGGCTGTAGTAGCTGTGGCTGCACTGATCCATGTAGCAGAAACATTGGTTTTATAATCTACTGCATAACTCACTGCCCCACTTACTGCTGCCCAGCTGATTGTTGCAGCCGATGATGTAATGGCACTGGAAGTTAATGCCGCAGGCGCATTACAGGTAGCAGTAGAAGCTGTAGTAAACTGTGCCAGTGTATAAGCACTACTGGCGCTTGTACAATTTGCTCTCACTCTCCAATCGTATAATGAACCGGGTGTTAAGGAACCAAGATTTACAGAAGTAGCAGCAGTAGCAGTAGCTGCATTGGTCCATATGGTAGTACTGTTCAGTTTATAATCTATATCATAACTGTTGGCACCGCTAACAGCGGTAAAACTAACAGTTGCAGAAGAAGTAGTAATAGCAGAGGAAGCAAGGCCGGTTGGGTTTCCGCAGGCAGCGCCTGAAGTAATGGTAAAATTGGTATTGGAAATATCAAAGAAAATGTTGCCCACAGCTTCCACTTTTATTCTTGCTGTGGTGCTGGCAGTATTAGGAACCGTAATGGCTTCTGTACCATCATTAGGTGTGCTGGCAATTAAGGTAGAAAAACTATTGCCGCCATCGGTAGAAACAGAAATTTTTACATTGGCGCAATTTACAGGAGCAAGGTTGGTAGAGTTTACACTCCAGGTAACTGTTTGTGCTGTATTGCCCGCCCATGATACGGCAGTGTTTGGAGCCGAAACTGCAAAAGGTCCTGATGTTCCATTAACCGTAACAACAATATCTGCATCTTTTGTATTTCCCCCACCTGCATGGTTATCCCTCACCATCATTCTAAAATTTAAAGTACGGGCCACACCTGGTAATCTTTCCCATTGGTTGCCATTGGTACCATCTAAAACAGAACTCAGTACAGGGAATGTTCTTGATGGATTTGAAGAATATAATCTTGATCGGAACAAGGGGCCGGCAGTAGCTGTGGTGCTGGGATTTGTAGTGGTAGAAGTACCTGCATTCATCTGCTCCCAGGTATAAGACAAAGCATCGCCATCTACATCCGTGGCAGAACCCGTTAAGGTAAACGGAGTAGCTTTTGGAATGGTAAAGTTCCCGCCTCCGTTAGGTACAGGTGCAGTATTGCCTGTAATGGTTACTACAGCGCAGGCCCCACCACCGGTAGATAATTTTATATAATCGCTTATCTGTTCAATACTTCTTGCATGAAAATAATCATCGCTGTGCGGCTGCACATCGGTGGCACCGGTAATGCCGGCATAACCCATAATGGTAGAGCCAGAGCCCGGCTCAAACTGTGAAGCAGTACCTGTTTCGTTGCTGAATGTAAAAGTATGATTGGCGCCAAACTGGTGACCCATTTCATGCGTGGTGTAATCTACCACAAACGGATCTCCTTCTGGGGCAACATGCGATGTAAAAGCACTTCCTTTTTGCCCTGCTTTACAGATGCATCCTATACAACCTGCATTGCCATTGTTACTGGCTGCACTGGCTTCTTTATGTACCAGGTGACCTATATCATAATTGGCAGAACCAATAACTGCATCAATAGTGGTTTGTGTTTTGGTATTCCATTCGGTGGTCCAGGGATCGGTAGATGCATTTAAATAAATAATAGCATCGTTGTTTGCAATTAATACCATACGGATACCAAAATCTCTTTCGTAAATTCCATTGGTCCTGGTGAGCAAAGTATTCATTGCTGCCAGTACTTTTGTTTTGCGTTGTGCATCGGTAGTTTCTGTTCCGTTTAAAAAGTATTGAGAATATTCTCCTGTGCTTGCAAGCGCCAAACGATAGGTTCTTAACCGTCCATCATCGGCTGCTCTTTGTGCCACACCTGTTGTTGGAGGCAATGCAACATCGGCATGTGGCGTCATGCAGTTAAAGGCTTTTTGATAGTCAATAATATCTGGTCTTGAAAAAACCACGTACTGATGGTTTTGTTTGTCTACGGGATCTATGTAAACCGTTTTTTTATCCGCACTCATTACCATGCCATGAAAACCATCTGCAGCATAACTGAAACGGATAGTAGCAGATGGGTCATCAATACCCTGGCCTGCATAAGATTTTATACCCGGGTATTTTGCCGCTAAGGCAGCATCCATTACCGGGGCTTCCACTGCACTAAAATGTTCCATCTGCCCACTGGTGCCGGGCACAGTAACAATAAAAGAAGATTTAGATGCAGCCACTTTTTTTTCTGAAGGTGCATGCAGCAGTTTTGCCTGCATGGCATTTTCATCCAGTTCAAAAATTTTGTAGGCAGCAGGTTTATATCTGTTTTGAAAAACATTTTTATTAACCGCCGGTTCATTTATCAGCTTCCATGAATCCTGTGCGGCCAGTAATTGTACTGCAGTAACAGCAGTAAAAAAGAGGAAAAATTTCTTCATAAGCAATTGTTTTTTTAAGAAGTTTAAAATATGGTAAAAATAAATATACCGGTTAATTACTGATAAAAAATTATTGGTGGATAATTAATTTTAATGGATAATGTGCACAGGAATTGTTATTTAATGCATCCTCATTCTATATCAAAAAATTCTCAATTATCAATGGGCTCATTATCAATTATCCATTCCCCTGTTATCCTTTATCCATTATCTTCGCAGCATGGTTTTTTCTTCTTCTCTTTTAGAAAATGCAGTAAACGAATTTGCCAAACTGCCGGGCATCGGAAAAAAAACGGCGCTGCGCCTGGTGCTGCATCTTATAAAACAGGATGTGGCAGAAGTAGAATATTTCAGTCATATCATTGCCAAAATGAGAAGCGAAATAAAATTCTGTAAAAGATGTTTTAATATTTCTGATACTGATTTGTGCAATATCTGTATAAACAAACTGCGGGGTAATGATACCATTTGTGTGGTAGAAAATATAAGGGATGTAATAGCTATCGAAAGCACCCAGCAGTTTAATGGCTTGTATCATGTACTGGGCGGCATCATTTCTCCCCTTGATGGTGTAGGCCCCGACCAGCTTACCATTGATGCATTGACAGAACGAATAAAAACCGAAGAAATAAAAGAACTTATTTTTGCCCTTAACCCAAACATACAGGGCGATACTACCATTTATTATATAGGCCGCAAACTAAAAGATATTCCGGTAAAAATTACTACCATTGCCCGTGGCATTGCCTTTGGCGGCGAGCTGGAATATGCCGATGAAATGACCCTGGCCAAAAGCATCAGCAACCGCATACCGGTAGAAAATTATATTAACGCTATAAAATAAAACGGTTTCGTTTCAGCACCCATCTTTTCCTGCTCAGCCTTCTTTAATCCCTGCTCAGCATGCTGCCCACATTTTAAAGGGTATATATTTTGTATATTTATTGTATGACGGCAAATAATAAAAAGAAAACAGTTATAGTAATATTATTGCTGGCTGTTTGCATGGCAGGTGTGGGTTATTATATGTACAACAAAGGCCCGGTAGATGTAAAGGACAGCCCTGCTGTAAAAATTGAAGCCGGCACTTTGTATAACGCTTATCTAACCGATAGCAGTGCAGCACAAAAAAATTATTCCGGAAAAATTTTGCAGGTAAGCGGGCTGGTGAGTAAAGTATCAGACAACCAGCAGGGCGAAATGATCGTATTGCTTAAAACCAATACAAACGGTGCGTTTGTAAATTGTACATTACAACAAAAAATAAATAACATTAAACCCAATGATAAACTGCAGGTAAAAGGCATTTGCAGTGGCATGGGCCAGGGCGAACAGGAGCTGGGTATAATGGGCGATTTATATTTAACACGCAGTTTAATTGTAGAATAATTACCAGGGTATGAAAAAAATTATCATCGCATTTTTATTGATCACAGGAATTTTTATTTTCGTACAATCCTGCAAACATACTCCTCCCGATCCTGTGCCTCCAACAGGTGGCGGTGGTGGTGGCGGCACGGGCAGCACATCGGTTTGTTTTGAATCGGAAATTCTTCCCCTGTTTCAGAGTAACTGTGCCAAAAGTGGCTGCCACGATGCCGGCACTGCAGCTAAAGGATATGTGTTTGACAATTACCAAAACATCGTTAAAAAAGATATTATAGCAGGTAATGCTGTAAACAGCAAAGTGTATGAAGTATTGTTTGAAAATGGCAAAGATCAAATGCCTCCTCCTCCCAATGCCGATCTTACGGCAGCACAAAAAGCACTTATAGGCCGGTGGATAAATGAAGGTGCTGCAAATACAACCAACTGTGCCAGCAACTGCAATGTTACACAATTTAAATATGCGGCAAATATCAGCCTCATAATATCAAGCTATTGCTTAGGGTGCCATAGCGGCGCAGCACCATCCGGCAATATTAATTTAACCACCCATGCAGGTGTTGCAGCAGTAGCGGGTAGCGGGCGTTTATACGGTGCTGTTACCCACACATCCGGCTACTCTGCCATGCCCAAAAATACCAATAAATTAAGTGACTGCCAGATAACACAGATTGCTAACTGGATTAATGCAGGTGCACTAAACAACTAATTATTAAGAGATGAAAAATTTTACTATCCTGCTTTTAACAGGATTTATTATTACACTTATTATCAGCAGCAGCAGTTGTTATTATGATAAAGGAGAATTGCTTTACCCCGATACCGCCTGCGATACTGCTGCAGTAAAATACAGCAGTACAATTGTACCTGTGGTGGGTTCTTTTTGTTACGCTTGCCATGCCGGCAATACACCTTCTGCGGGCATACGGCTGGATACTTATGCAGGCATACAGTTACAGGCCGCCAATGGCAGACTGCTGGGCGCAGTATCTCACAGCAGCAGCTATTCACCCATGCCTAAAAATGGCAATAAATTAAGCCTGTGCAATATTGCCAAAATAAGAAAATGGATAGATGCCGGGTATCCCAATAATTAAATAATCAGCATATGAAAACAAACTTTTTTTTATCAGTCATTACTGTCCTTTTTTTTACCCTTGCAGCCCCTGCGCAAAAACTGTACACCAAAAATGGCAGCATTTCTTTTTTTTCCAAATCGCCGCTGGAAAATATTTCGGCAGATAATAACCAGGTGATGAGTGTGCTTAACCAGCAAACAGGCGACATGCAATTTTCTGTTCTTATTAAAAGTTTTCATTTTAAAAAAGCCTTGATGGAAGAACACTTTAATGAAAACTATATGGAGAGTAACAAATATCCCAAAGCTTCTTTTAAAGGAATAATAAGTGATCTTACTAAAATAAATTTTAGTAAAGACGGCAGTTACACGGTGCAGGTTACCGGCGATTTAACCATGCATGGTATTACCAATAAAGTATCGTTGCCAGGCATTATAAACATAAAATCTGGTATAGCCGCAGCTTCAGCTAAGTTTACCGCTAAGCTGGCCGATTATAAAATATCTGTTCCAAAACTGGTAAAAGATAATATTGCCAAAGTAATAGAAATAACTGTGGCCTGCACTTACGACCAAAAAATGTAATTACAACTTAAGCGACGTTTATGAAAAAAATGATTTTAATTCTTTGCGGCATACTTCTTTTTTGTTCTTACGGGAAATCACAGGATACTACCGACCTTATCAGCCAGTTAGAAAAAGAAGCGTCTAAAAATAATAAGGATAATACCAATTACACAACGGCTACTTTTAAAACTACCCGCCTTATTAACGGGCACACTGTAGAAAACGTAGGCAAGGGTGTAATGGATGTAAAAATTTCTCACAGGTTTGGCAAAGTAAACGGCGGAGGATATGAATTATTTGGGCTGGATAATGCCACAATGCGCATGGGAATTGATTATGGTATTACCCGTTACCTCATGGTGGGTATTGGCCGCAGTACTTTTCAAAAAACATTCGATGCATTTTTTAAAGTAAAATTACTGCGCCAGTCTGCCGGCAAAAAAAATATACCCATTACCCTGAGTTATGTACCCACTGTATCTTTAAAAACAATCAGGGTTGATGATACTGCAAGAAAAAATTATTTCTCTTCAAAAATTATTTACACCCATCAACTTATTATTGGCCGAAAGTTTAATGAAAATACTTCGCTGCAGCTAATGCCCACTATAACTCATGTAAACCTGGTACAGTTGCAAACAGATCCCAACGATCTTATTTCTATTGGCATAGGCGGGCGGCAAAAGCTGAGCAAGCGGATAAGCCTAAACGCAGAATATTATTATCAGCTTCCCGATTATAAATTAACCGGTACTACCAATTCTTTATCCGTAGGTTTTGATATTGAAACAGGCGGGCATGTGTTTCAGCTGCATTTTACCAACTCGCAGGGCATGAGCGAAAGAACATTTATTAATGAAACCACCGGCAAATGGGATAAGGGTGATATCTTTTTTGGTTTTAATATTTCCCGTGTGTTTACCATTGGTAAAAGCAGGTAAATGTTTCATAAAATAAGAACACCGGTTACTCATAAAAAAAATTAAGATTAACTTAGAGCATTATTTTTTTATTCTGAAACCAATTCTTGCCATATCATTCTTTTTTTTTCAATTCATTTGTTTGCATGCTGCAGCACAGGTGTACAGTGTAACAAATGGCAGTATTCATTTTAAGAGTGATGCCAAACTGGAACTGATAAAAGCCAACAGCAACGAAATGCGTGGAAAGCTGGATGCCGGCAAAAAAACATTTGCCTTTATTGTAAAAATGAATTCGTTTAAAGGCTTTAACAGCCCTTTACAAAAAGAACATTTTAACGAAAACTATCTGGAGAGCAGCACTTATCCCGATGCTTATTTTAGCGGAAAAATTATAGAAGATATTGATTTTACCAAAGATGGCACCTACAGCATAAGGGTTAAGGGTAATCTTGTATTGCATGGCGTTACACAGGAACGTATAATAAAGAGCGATGTAACTATAAAAAATGGGCTGGTAAATATAGTGTCTAATTTTACGGTGCAGCTAAGCGATCATAATATTCCTATCCCAAAAGTTGTGCATGAAAAACTGGCTTCCGAAATTAAAGTAGAAGTAAAAGCAGTGATGCAGCAGTAATGATAAAACCCCCGCTAAAATATTCTTTGATATTTTTACCGGTTATCTTTTTTGTGTGTTGTATAAAAAATTTTACGGGTATGGCGCAGGCGCCCGGTTACAAAAATTTTGTACTGGAAGAAGATAACAAAAAAATAAAAATAAATACTGTTTTTAAAAATAGTGATGGCTACATTTATGCAGGTACTGCAACAGGGCTTTATAAATTTGACGGCGAAAACTTTAGAAAAATTTATTTTTTAAACAGGGACTATAACGATACCGTTACTGCAATCTTCCAGGATAATCAAAAAAAAATATGGTTAGGGTTCTTTAGCGGCAGGCTGGCGCATGTAGTAAACGGGCAAGTTATGTATTACAATCCTGAAGAGGGTACGCCACAAAAAAAAATTACAGCTATACTGCAGGATAAAGAAAATAATACCTGGTATGCATCTTACGGCGAGGGGATTTATTATATTAAAAATAACAGGCATTATCTTATTAATACCGATGATGGCCTGAGCGATGTAAACGTAAGTTCGCTTGCCCTTACACAGCAGGGAGATGTGCTTGCAGCCACAGACCAGGGCATTAATATATGCAGCATAAAAGGCGGCAAAAAAAATATACAGGTATTGGGTACGGCGCAGGGCCTGCCCGATTATATTGTTACCCATATAACCAGCGCAGGCAATAATAATTTCTGGATAGCATTGCAGGACAAAGGGTTTTGCCTGTATAATCATACATCAAAAAAAATATCGGTAATTCCAGCGGCAGCTAACTGGAAATATGGGCAGGTAAATTTTATACTTCCGGATGCAGATCATCTTTGGATAGGCACTCAGCAATCTGGTGTTTTGGAGTATGCTGTAGCCAATAAAAAACTAACAACGGTAGCAACAACCCCAGCCGATATTAGTGATATGCTGCGGGATAACCAGGGAAATATTTGGGTGGCTGGCCCCGATGATGGACTAACCAGGTTGCCTGGTAATGCAGTAAATCTTTATGCACTTTATCCCCCGGCTTTTTTTGAAAACATACATGCCATTTTAGATGATAATGCCGGAAATATTTGGGTAAACGATGATATGGCCATTATCCGTTTTTCACCGGGAGAAAAAGGATATATTTCAAAAAGATTTGTTGTACCAGGGCTCGATTTTGCAACAGACATTACCGCATTGTACCAGGATAAATTTAATAATATATGGATTGGCACTATGGGCAAAGGCATTTATATATTAAACCCTTTTACCGGCCACATGAGGCAACTGAATGAGAATGCCGTTTTTAAAAATGCCAGCATACTTTCTCTCAGCGGAAAAGAAAATACTGTTTTTGCATGCAGCCTGCAGGGAGCAGCCAGCATTACCCTTTCTGCAGAAAATGAAAATATTTATTCTACTTATTTATTTAACAGCATCAGCAATATTAATTCGGGCAGCAATTATATTTACAGCATATTTAAAGATAAAAAAAACAGGGTATGGTATGCTACAGATGGCATGGGATTGATGATGGAAGAAAATGGAAAATTTAATTATTACAATGATGAAAAGCAGCTGCGTGACAGGCATATTTATTCTATAACAGAAGATGATAATGGTACAACCTGGTTTAGTACAGCAACAGCCGGCATTTACAGTTTTGATGGAAAAACATTTACAAATTATGCATTAAAAGAAGGCTTAAGCAACCTTAATATTTCTGTAATAAAAAAAAGCAATTCAGGGCATATAGTAATCGTTCACAAAAAAGGATTGGATATACTTAACCCGCTAACCGGGCAGGTATCTTACCTAAACAGCAATACAGGCCTGGATAATGTAAATGCAGATAATTTTGGTGCAGTAACTGCCAGCAGCGGGGGCAATGTACTTATTACTACCAGGGAAGGTATTGTTGCTTACAATCTGCCTCAGAACGTTTCACAAAAACCATTTACACTTATAGAATCTGTGCAGTTATTTTTTAAAGAAACTGATACTACAGGTTCTCACCGGTACACATACGACGAAAATAATCTGAGCTTTAATTATACCGGTCTTTATTACAACGATCCTTTGCATGTGTATTACCAGTACATGTTAGAAGGGCAGGACAGTAACTGGATAATTACCAAAGACAGAAGCCAGACATTTTCAAAACTGGCGCCCGGTAAATACCGCTTCCGTATTCAATCATCGCTTAACAGAAACTTTAAAAATGCCCACGAAGCCAGTTACCGTTTTCAAATATTAAAACCATTTTATAAAACAGCCTGGTTTATTATAAGCTGCTCATTGCTCTTTGGAAGTCTTCTTTACTGGTACATAAAACACCGGGAAAAAGAACTTAAAAAAATACAGCTGCTTAACCAGGAAAAAATGCAGTTTCAGTTTGAAGTACTGCGCAACCAGGTAAACCCTCATTTTTTATTTAATAGTTTTAATACCCTTATATCTTTTATTGAAGACAATCCAAAAATGGCGGTGGAGTATGCAGAACAGTTATCTGATTTTTTTAGAAATATAGTAACCTACC
This sequence comes from Chitinophagaceae bacterium, assembly GCA_043772635.1. GTDB lineage: Bacteria > Bacteroidota > Bacteroidia > Chitinophagales > Chitinophagaceae > Ferruginibacter. Next base: position 10,573 of record JAYVGA010000176.1, on the reverse strand, counting down.
GGGATAAAGAAATTATCCTCCTGCAGGAAGAGATGAACCTGCTGCAAACTTATTTTTTTCTGCAGCAAAAAAGATATGGAGATACCCTTAAAATGCAGGTGCAGATAACCGACATACAAAAACATCAATACCATATTCCGCCGCTTACCCTGCAGTTGCTGGTAGAAAATGCCATCAAACATAATATTGTTTCTCCCGATCATCCGCTTACCATAAACATAGGCATGGATAATGCAGGAAATTTATGGGTTAAAAATAACAAGAATAAAAGAAGCAGCATGGCCGCCGGCGCAGGTATGGGGCTGCAGAATATAAAAGGCAGGTTTGCCATTCTTACCGGCAAAGCCATTGAAATTAAAGACGAAGAAAAATATTTTATAGTTACATTACCATTAATTACAAACCATCATGCTTAAGATACTTATTATAGAAGATGAAGAACCCGCAGCAAAAAGATTATGGAAACTTATTGCAGCGCTGGAACCGGAAGCTGTACTGCTGCAAACCCTGCACAGTGTAGAGGGTGCTACAACCTGGCTGCAGCAAAACCCAGCACCCGATCTTATTTTTTCTGATATCCAGTTATCGGATGGTATCAGTTTTAATATTTTTAAAATTACGGGTCTTCAATCGCCCATTATTTTTATTACCGCTTACGACCAGTATGCCATAGAAGCATTTAAAGTAAACAGTATAGATTATCTTTTAAAACCGGTAAAAAAAACAGAACTGGAACTGGCCATCTTAAAATTTAAAAAAACAGTTACCGCTGCGCCAGCGCCCTCATTTAATCTTGATGAATTGCTTAAAGCATACAGTCCTCAAAAAACAGAATATAAAAAAAGATTTGTTGTACGCTTTGGGGAGCATATAAAAACCATTAACACCGGAGAGATTGCCTATTTTTATACAGAAGATAAAATTAATTTTTTAACCACTTACGAAAACCGCCGCTTTCCCATAGATTTTAATTTAGATGCACTGGAAGGTATACTGGACCCGGCTGTATTCTTCCGTATAAACCGCCAGTTTATTATTTCTATTGCTGCCATTACCGAAATGTTTGCCTATACCAAGAGCCGTGTGCTTATAAAATTAAAACCACCCTGCAAGCATGAAACCATTGTGAGTACAGAACGCTCAGCCGATTTTAAACATTGGCTTGATGATAGTAAAGCATAGCGATCATCCCCGTTCAGCTATCCATTTTACCTGCCCGGCAGGCTTTGTTTTCTTTTTCTTAAATAAGAACACATATTTGTTCTATAAAATTTAAGTATATGAAAAATACATTCCTGCATTTATCCCGGTTAATGAGTTTTGCCGGTATTTTTTTTCTAACTGTTTTGCTGCAGTCTTCTTCCTGCTCCAAAGATGATGTACCAGGAACCGGCACCACTACAGGTGTAAGTGGTGCATGGAAAGTATCTTATTATTTTGATACCGGCGATGAAACGTCAAACTTTGCGGGTTATAGCTTTACGTTTAATAATGGGGGTACAGTTTCAGCTACTAAAGCCGGGGTAACCGTAAATGGTACCTGGAGCCAAACCAGCAGTAAATTCATTATTAATTTTGCTGCCACTTCTGTTCTTAACGATTTAAACGACGACTGGCTGATTGTAGAAAAAACTGACCAGAGTATAAAATTAAAAGAAGATAACCCCGCACAGGACGACCAGTTACATTTTACAAAACTCTAACCGCTCCGTTTTAAACACTATTATTTCATAGAAAAACCGCATTCAACTTATTCTTATCCCAGCCTCTGAAGCCGTAACATTTTGGTGTTACGGCTTTGTTGTTATAAATTTGCCCTAATAGCAGGGGCGGATTTGTTTATTGTTCAAGCCCTGTGGTTTCAAAAAATCATCTGAACTAATAAACGAACCGCATTTCCCACCTACTTCCCGGATTTGACAATCGTTTAAAAAGTTTATCATTTTTTGTAGCCGGCATTGTGCCTCATATAAATATTTGTTGTGCTGCACTCCTGCAGCGCATCACTTATATTATCAACAGGTATTGAATGCTTCAATGCATTAAATAAACAAATTAATTTTATCATACTGCATCGTGCCTTTGTGCATTTGCGGTTTAAATAAAAAAAAATGGCAAATATTAAAGACGAACTTAAGAAACGTATTCTTATTATAGATGGTGCCATGGGTACCATGATACAGCGCTACAAGCTGGAAGAAGCAGACTACCGGGGGGAACAGTTTAAAGACTGGCATACCGATGTAAAAGGAAATAACGATCTGCTGAGTATTACACAACCGCAAATAATAGAAGCCATACATAAGAAATATCTTGAAGCAGGTGCAGACATTATTGAAACCAATACTTTTAGCAGTACGCTTATTGCACAGGCCGATTATGATATGCAATCGCTGGCATATGAACTGAATGTAGCTTCGGCACAGTGTGCAAAAAAAGCTGTTGAATTGTATTATGCAGAAAATTATACTACCCAAAGCACTAATCCAAAATTTGTTGCCGGTGCTATTGGCCCATTAAATAAAACATTGTCCTTATCGCCGGATGTAAACAACCCGGGGTTTAGAGCAGTAAGTTTTGATGAAGTGGCGGCAGCATACACAGAGCAGATAAAAGGGCTGGTAGATGGCGGCGTAGATGTGTTATTAATAGAAACCATTTTTGATACGCTTAATGCAAAAGCGGCCATCTATGCTATAAAAAATTATTTTAGAAAAAATAATTTGCCGGAGCTTCCCATAATGATCAGCGGCACCATTACAGATGCAAGCGGACGAACACTGAGCGGACAAACCTTAGAAGCGTTTTATACATCCATAGCACATGCCAATCCTTTAAGCGTAGGTTTAAACTGTGCATTGGGTGCAAAAGAAATGCGCAGCCATATTGAGGAGCTGTCGCAAATTAGCGCATGCTACACATCTGCTTATCCCAATGCGGGCCTGCCCAATGCATTTGGAGAGTACGATGAACAGCCACACGAAACTGCACATATTATACAAGAGTGGGCTGCCAGCGGATGGCTGAATATTGTAGGCGGTTGCTGCGGCACTACACCCGATCATATAAACCATATTGCACAGGAAGTGGCAAAATATAAACCAAGAGAATTGCCGGTGCTGGAAGAGGTTTTATAAATATTAAATTTCCGAGACACTGTCTCGGAAATTTAAAACATAAACTACCATGAATAAGATTACAACCACACAACTCTTTAAAAATGTAAGAACACTTGTAGAGTCTTCCAGGAGGGAGTTATATGTTGTTGCTAATGCCACCCTTGCAGAAACTTATTTTCATGCAGGCAGAATGATTATAGAATTTGAACAACAGGGGAGTAACAGGGCAGGGTATGCAAAACAAACATTAATTAAATTATCTGCTAAACTTACTCTTGCTTTAGCCAAAGGTTTTTCTGTAGATAATTTAGAAAACATGCGTAAGTTTTATATAGTATACAAGGAAGATTACTTTAATTATATTTCTAAAAATCAAAAATCCGAGCCACTGGCCCGGAAATTAAAAAACACCTCAAAATCCGAGACACTGTCTCGGAAATTGGAATTATCTCCTTTTAAGCTTTCCTGGTCGCATTATATTTTTCTTAGCAATATTGAAAATTCTTTTGATAGGAAATTTTACGAAATAGAATCAACTGCAGAGAACTGGAATACAAGGCAGCTTAAAAGACAATTTGAAAGTGCCTTATTTGAGCGTCTTGCACTAAGCAGAAATAAGGTTAAAGTAAAGGAGCTTAGTAAAAAAGGCCACGTTATTGCTAAGGCTTCCGATGCTGTAAAAGACCCATATATTTTAGAATTTTTAAACTTACATGAACAGGATTTTTACTCTGAGAATGATTTAGAAAATGCCATCATTAATAAGTTAGAACAGTTTTTACGGGAACTTGGTAAAGGTTTTCTATTTGTAGAAAGGCAAAAAAGGATTAAAATAGATAACGATGATGATAAAATAGATTTAGTTTTTTATCACAGAATACTCAGGTGTTTTGTACTGATTGATTTGAAAATTGGTACACTGCAAAATAAAGATTTAGGACAAATGCTGATGTATGTAAATTATTATGATGCCGAAATAAAAGCACCGGAAGAAAATAAAACGATGGGTATTATACTTTGTAAAAATAAAAAAGAAAGTACCATAAAATATACACTGGGTAAAGGAAATACACAAATTTTTGCCAGCAAATTCAAAATATACTTCCCGGAAAAACAAATTTTAAAATTAATAAGGGAGCAATAAAAAATAAAACAATACTGCCTTTAATATACGCTTAGATAAAAGTTGAATAGAGATATACAGCACAAGGGTGCGACGCCAATGCAGATAAAAAAAGACTAAATGCCTGGCTCAAAAAAAATAAAAAATGAGTACAATCAAACCATATTTACGCCTTAGCGGATTAGAACCTTTAGTTCTTCGCCCCGAAACGAATTTTGTAAACGTAGGCGAACGTACCAACGTAACCGGGAGCAAAAAATTTGCAAGGCTCATCAGGGATGGACAATATGAAGAAGCATTATCTGTTGCACGCCAGCAGGTAGAAAACGGGGCACAGGTAATAGACATTAACATGGATGATGCCATGCTGGAAGGTGTGGAAGCCATGACCACTTTTCTTAACCTGGTGCAGGCCGAACCGGATATTGCAAAGATTCCCATCATGATTGACTCCAGCAAATTTGAAATTATAGAAGCGGGTTTAAAATGTGTGCAGGGTAAATGCATTGTAAACTCCATTTCTATGAAAGAGGGAGAAGCAAAATTTATAGAACAGGCATTTATTTGTAAAAGTTATGGTGCAGCAGTTATTGTAATGGCTTTTGATGAAGTGGGCCAGGCCGATACCAAAGAACGCAAAGTAGAAATTTGCCACAGGGCATATAAAATTCTTACAGAGCAGGTGGGCTATGCGCCGCAGGATATCATCTTTGATCCTAACATATTTGCCATAGCCACCGGCATAGAAGAACACAGCAACTACGCCGTAGATTTTATAGAAGCTACCAAAGAAATAAAACAACTGATGCCGCTCACCAAAGTAAGTGGAGGTGTGAGCAATGTTTCTTTTTCTTTCCGGGGCAATGATCATGTACGGGAAGCCATTCATAGTGTGTTTTTGTATTATGCCATTAAGGCCGGTATGGATATGGGTATTGTAAATGCAGGCCAGTTGGTGGTGTATGATGAAATAGAACCTACATTAAAAAAATTATGCGAAGATGTTATCCTTAACAGGAATAACGAAAATAACGAAGCCACAGAAGCCTTAATAAATTTCGCAGAAACAGTAAAAGCAAAAGGCAAAGAAACCGTGAGAGATGAAAAGTGGAGAGAGGATGAGGTAGAAAAACGCATGGCTCATGCATTGGTAAATGGCATTACAGATTATATAGATGCAGACACCGAAGAAGCCCGCCAAAAATATCCCAAGCCATTGGATGTAATAGAAGGCCCGCTGATGGATGGTATGAACATAGTAGGCGATTTGTTTGGTGCAGGAAAAATGTTTTTGCCGCAGGTAGTAAAAAGTGCGAGGGTAATGAAAAAAGCGGTGGCAGTATTAACACCCTTTATCGAACAGGAAAAACTTGACAGACAAAATGCACATTTAGCAGCAGGCACTACTAATGAAGAAACGGCAGGTGCTCCTAAAATTTTATTGGCCACTGTAAAGGGTGATGTACACGATATTGGAAAAAATATTGTAGGCGTAGTATTGGGTTGCAATGGGTATGATATAATTGATTTAGGTGTGATGGTAGCAACCGATAAAATTTTAGAAACTGCGATAAAAGAAAAGGTGGACATTATAGGATTGAGCGGATTAATAACACCATCGCTGGATGAGATGGTGCATGTAGCCCATGAGATGAAACGGCGTGGAATGAATTTGCCGCTGATGATTGGCGGAGCTACTACAAGTCGTATGCATACTGCAGTAAAAATTTCACCTCAGTACGATGAAGGCGTTATTCATGTGCTGGATGCTAGCCGCAGCGTAACGGTTGCAGGGAGTTTGCTGAGTAAAGAACAAAAGCCGGAATTTTTAAGTGGTGTAAAAAAAGAGTACGATAAATTAAGAGAAGATTTTGGTAATAAAAAATCTACCAAACAATATTTATCTTTTGCGGAAGCACAAAAAAACGGCGCAAAAATTAACTGGGATAATTATACCCCGGTAACACCAACATTTACAGGCACTAAAGTTTTTAACAATTACGATTTAAAAGAAATTGCGGAATACATAGACTGGCAGCCATTTTTTATTGCCTGGGAAATGCATGGAAAATTTCCAGCCATTTTAAGCGATGAAATTATTGGGGTAGAAGCTACCAAATTGTATAATGATGCTAAAAAATTATTGCATCAAATCATTGATGAAAAATGGCTGAGTGCGCAAGGCGTTGTGGGTTTTTGGAAAGCTGAAAAAACTGCCCCGGATACTGTATCTATAAATAATGATGGCGAAGTAATGCGTTTAGAATTTCTGAGGCAGCAGATAAAAAAAGCAGATGGGCAGCCTAATTTATCGCTAGCGGATTTTATAAAACCAAGCCCATCCCCACTAACCGATTTGCTGGATGAAGACTCCACTAAAGCCCCTTCCCAAAGGGAAGGGGAGGAGAAATATGGCTTCGGATATGAAATGGCAGATCCAATAACTTATCCCCTATTAAAAGAGTTTGCGCTATCTAATAGAAATCAGCCAACCAAAGCAGAGGATATACTTTGGCAGGAATTAAAAACAAAACAACTAAGTGGATTCAAATTCAGAAGGCAACATATTATCGGCTCATACATAACAGATTTTGTTTGTTTAGATAAAAGATTAGTTATAGAAATAGATGGCTTGATACATCAGTTGCCAGAAAATAAAGAAGCTGATGAAGTGAGAACACAATGGTTGCAGGAAAAAGGTTTTAAAGTAATCCGTTTCACAAATGATGAAGTGATAAAAAACATTACTAAAGTAACTGACAACATACTAACAATATTAAAAACGCAATCCAGCATCAAAGAAACTAACAGTCTAAGTTCCCCCTTCGGGGGTCAGGGGGCCGATTATCTCGGGGCATTCTCTGTAACCATTCAGGGCATAGAACCGCACATTAAGCGTTTTGAAGAAAATTTGGATGATTACAACAAAATTATTTTACAGGCACTTGCCGATAGATTTGCCGAGGCCTTTGCAGAAGTATTGCATAAAAAAACGAGGACGCAATTTTGGGGTTACGAAAAAGATGAACAATTATCCAACGAACAATTAATTAAAGAAGAATATACAGGCATACGCCCGGCACCCGGCTACCCTGCCTGCCCCGATCATACAGAAAAATATAAACTGTTTAAATTGCTGGGAGGAGAAGAAGCCACAGGTATTCATCTTACAGAAAGCCTGGCCATGTACCCTGCATCTTCTGTGTGCGGCTGGTATTTTGCACACCCACAAAGTAAATATTTTGGCGTGGGCAAAATTGAGAAAGATCAGTTAGAAGATTATACCCGCAGAAAAGAAATGAGTTTGGAGGAAATGACAAGGTGGTTGAGGCCGGTACTGGAATAAAAGTAAAAAAATTAAAGAGCCATTTTTTAAGGCTCTTTTTTATACTGCCCCACCTCACCAAACTCTTCAACTCCACAACTTCAAACTTCGGCGAAGACAAAAAACAATGTTTTATAATGGGCACATGTCCGTTGCCAAAAAGCACCATAATGCGATCCTGTGAAAAATAAGTTTTGTAGAGCGCAGCCGCATTATTATACAACAGCAATACATTCCTATTGGAGATAGTTACCAGGTAAATTTTTTAAAGAAAATAAAATCTGTGTAGCGTTTTAATAAAATACAACTATTGACCATTCACCATTGACCATTCACGTAAGCCGGTTTAACTCCAGTTTCTGAATAATATTAAACACCAGCAGGATGGTAAAAAAATAATTTTTAAATTCTTCTTTATTCTTTATTCCTTTTTTTGAGGGCTCCAGTAAATCTTCTTCAAAGGGTACAGCTACATAACACCTGCCTGCCACAAACGAAAAAACAATTTCCCGTTTAAGCTTTTCTTTGAGCAGCAGCATATGATCCATCATGCCGGTGGTTACTATTGCAGCAGCTTCATAGGCATTGGTACTGTAAACAGAATATTGTTTGTTAAAAGGGCCATGGTTTGTTTTTACCCTGTGCACCTCCGGTAAAAAAAACATCCTGTAATGTTCATCGGCAATTGTTGCAGGCAGTTGTACATTTCCTTTAGTCCAGATGTATGTGCCACCAGTAAAAACACTGCTCAGTCCCGCAGAAAAAAATAAACCTTTAAAAATAGTTTCCACCCCGGCACCATCTTCTATCCATGATTTTATTTCGGAACAGTGAAATGCCACACCATCACATACACATTCCCAATAATCGTCTCCATCAAAATGGGTGAACCTTCTTCTAAAAAGGCCACTGGCTTTATATTCTTTTTTAGAAACAAAACCCATGGGTTTATACACAGCTTCAGGATGTATATAAGTGATAATTTGTTTTATAATCTTTTCTTTAAAATCATCAATATAACGGTCGCTGTACTTTGCAGAAAAATATACGCCTGCAATAAACATCAGCAACATGGCCACTGCCACTGCAGCACCGTTCGGAAATATTTTTAAATAATACAGAAAAAAACTGCCAAAGGCACCCACGCCGGTTAGCAGGGTAAATATTTTCCAGTTATAGGCTGCAGCTTCGTCTTTAACCAATTCATCTACACCTGGCTGAATTTTCAGGGCATAAAAGCTATCAAAGTTTTTTACACTTTCCATTACTTAAACATTACTTACCAAAAATTTTTTGTAACTCCTGCGCCTCTTTTGCATCATTTATCCCCTTTACCAACAGCACAATAATTATTATCTTAAAGATAATTCCTTTAAACAATGTGGTTATATCCAATGCTGCATTTAAAATAATAAATACTGCATACAGGCAAAGCGCACCTACAATGGCATAGTAGGGTTTCTTTTTGGTGTAAAAACCTAAAAAAATAAAACCTGCAATAAAAACACCCCAAATTATAAAATCTACCCACATGTACTCATATCCTGCTGCTACGGTACCGCTTAGCATAAGCAGGTTCACAAAGAGTAATCCGGCTACAAAAAAAATAGCGTTACGTGCCTGCCTTATATGCTTATCATAACCCTGTAAAGAAAATTCATCACCATTAAAAATTGTTTCGGTGTTTGTATCTTTGGTTTCTTCTTTAGTTGGTTCAATTTTCATATTGGTTGATATTTTTTACAAGTATAATTAAAATAAAAGTGATGCGCATTATTTCTTACAATGTAAATGGTATTAGGGCTGCCATAAAAAAAGGTTTAATAGAGTGGTTAAAAACAAATCCGGCAGATGTAATATGCCTGCAGGAAATAAAAGCTACCGATGCTGATATAGATACTAAAGAACTGGAGGCACTGGGTTTTCATCATCACTGGTTTAGCGCACAAAAAAAAGGATACAGTGGCGTGGCCGTTTTTACCAAAATAAAACCCTCAGGCGTAAAAGCCGGAAGTGGTTTTAAGATAAGCGATTTTGAAGGAAGGGTTATTGAATTACAGTTTGGCGATGTAAAATTAATAAATGCTTATTTTCCATCGGGCACATCGGGAGAAGAAAGGCAAACCTATAAATACCAGTGGCTGGATGAAATGCATGCTTACCTGGAAAAACTAAAAAAGAAAAATCCAAAAATTATTCTTTGCGGCGATTACAATATTGCCCACCAGGAAATAGATATTCATGATCCCAAGGGAAATAAAAACTCCTCTGGTTTTTTGCCACAGGAAAGAGAGTGGCTTACAAAGTTTTTAAGCACCGGGTGGATAGACAGCTTCCGGGAATTTCATGCCGAACCACATAGGTATAGCTGGTGGAGCCAGCGTTTCCCGAGTGTGCGCTTAAACAATAAAGGATGGCGCATAGATTATATTACGGTAACAACGCCTTTAAAAACCTTTTTAAAAGATGCAGATATTTTTCCGGATGTTAAACACAGCGATCATTGCCCTATATATCTTGAAATAAATATTTAGAGAAAGCGATTTTTTTAAAGCGATTGTTTATTTACTGGTTTATTTCTAATTAAATACTTTGTGCAGCGATGATTATCTACAACGTTACCATAAAAGTTACCCATCATATTACAGCGGAGTGGCTGCGGTGGATAAAAAATGAACACATACCGGATATTACCGGAACGGGTTGTTTTACCCATGCCGTAATGATGCAGTTGATGGAAGTGGATGACAGCGAAGGACCCACTTATGCCATTCAGTATTTTACAGAAAGCGAGGAAAATTACGAAAGGTATACAGAAAAATTTGCAGGGGAAATGAGGCAAAAATCTTTTGAAAAATGGGGCGATCAATTCATTGCATTTCGCACCGTAATGAAGATTGTGCACTAATTGTGCATAACAAAAAAAATCTCTTTACCGCAAAAAAAATATTTTTTAGTCCCTGCTGCAAGCCTTATGCACAGCGCATTTGAGGCAACTACTTTCTG
>JAYVGA010000175.1:0-2997 GCA_043772635.1 Chitinophagaceae bacterium | reverse complement strand
TATTCTTCAATACGTACAAATTCTACATAACGGTTTTTTATTTTTCTTGCCCTGAACCATACATACATTATGGTAAACAGCCCGCCTCCTACTATTAATGTAACAAAACCACCATGCGGAAATTTATCGAGGTTGGCAATTAAAAAACTAATTTCTAATCCTACATACACAAAAAGAAATAACCAGATAAGTATGGGTTTAATACGGCGGGATACCATATAATTAGAAAACAAAATAGTGGTGGCAAGCATACATAATGTAATAGCAAGACCGTAAGCAGCTTCCATAGCACCCGAAGAACGGAAGTACAATACAATGCCGCAACAGCCTATAAACAATATCATATTAATACCCGGAACAAATAACTGCCCTTTGGCTTCGCTGGGAAATTTAATGCGCATTTTTGGCCAAAGGTTAAGGCGTATGGCTTCGCTTATTAATGTAAACGAACCGCTTATTAATGCCTGGCTGGCAATAATGGCAGCTACAGTGGCAATGATGATACCTGAAATTAAAAACCATTCGGGCATAAGACCATAAAAAGGATTTTGCATTTCAACGGCAGCCGGAAATTTTGCTGCAAAAGTACTATCACTCATTAACTCTGAATTGGCAAATACAACCCCTTTATGGTTAAGCAGCCATGCACCCTGGCCCAGGTAGTTAAGAATTAAACAGGTTTTTACAGCTATCCACGAAACCCTGATATTGCCACGGCCGCAATGCCCCAGATCGCTATATAAAGCCTCTGCCCCGGTAGTACACAAAAATACAGCTCCCAATATCCAGAATCCTCCGGGGTATACGGTAAGTAATTTAAATGCATAATGAGGATTGAAAGCTTTTAGTACACTCCACTCTGCAGATATATGTGTAATACCCAAAACAGCTATCATTGCAAACCACACACACATTACCGGGCCAAACATTTTGCCTATAGAATTGGTACCAAACTGCTGTGTAAAAAACAACAATACCAATATACCCAATACAATAAAGATGATAGTGGTTTGGGTAATATCTGCCAGTACAGGAATATTGTGCAATCCTTCAATGGCCGATGTAATAGAGATAGGTGGGGTAATCATACCATCTGCCAAAAGTGCCGCACCGCCTAGCATAGCGGGTATTACCAGCCATTTTTTTTGCCTGCGTACCAGGGTATATAACGAAAAAATTCCTCCCTCTCCTTTGTTATCGGCCTGTAAAGTAAGCAATACATACTTTATAGTTGTTTGCAGGGTGAGGGTCCATATTATACAGGACAATCCGCCAATGATCAGTAATTCATCAATGGGCTTTCCATTTATAATAGCGCTAAAAACGTAAAGGGGGGAAGTTCCAATATCTCCGTAAATTATTCCGAGTGCAATTAATAAACCTGCTGCCGAAACTTTGTTGATGTGCTTTGCCACTAAGTTGAATTTTCTGTAAGCGCCCCCGTTTAAAATTTGCCAGGGCTTTACAAATGTAGATTGAAAACAAATATAAAAATAAATGTTTTATAAGTACCTGCTGTAAATGTTGCATTTAAAATAGCTGCTTTAGGAAATGCAGAGGTCTGTGCGCTTTAGAAAAAGAGTATGCAAAGGTTTGATGTTGATAAAGGCTGACAGCCCTGTGGGATAAATTAAATTGAACATCAATAATACTTAGTGCAGGCTGCCCGCTCCCGCTGAATTGTTTAGTTTTTATTTGTATATGATTTTCTTCAGTTCCATAAAATAGCTGTTGTGTAAAAGTGTGTCCAAATCTTTAGCTTTTCCTTATTAGCTATTTGTAATAATTTTAAAAGATGAAAACTGGCTTGTTTATTTATTTAATGATGATAAATTTTACTGCTGTGCTGGCACAGGGCGATGATAACTTTGCAGCAGTGGATGCCAAAGCCTTTAGTTTTCCTGCGGTAGCTACCCATTCTACCACGGCAATGGCAAAACATATACAGGAAAATTTTACCGGGAACAAAGAAAAAATACGTGCTGCTTACCGGTGGGTTACTGCCAATATACAATATGATAAAGACAGCATGTTATCTATTAACTGGAGCAAAAACACTCCCGATAAAATAGCCGCTACTTTAAGAAGAAAAAAAGGAGTATGCGATAATTTTGCTTCTGTATTTACAGATGTGCTGGTAAAAATGAATATAAATTCGTATGTAGTGCACGGCCATACAAACGGCAGCCGCAATACCAGTAACGCTGCCCATAGCTGGAGTGCAGTGCAGCTGGATGATAAATGGTTTTTATGCGACCCCACATGGGATGCAGGATACAACGGCATTACCAGGTATTTTTTAATTTCTCCCCAACAGTTTATTGATACCCACTGGCCCTTTGACCCACTGTGGCAATTACTTGAGTACCCTATAAGCCATAAAGAATTTATAAATGGTTTTGCTTACGCAAAAAAAAACAATCATTATTTTAATGCACAGGATTCTGTAAAAACTTTTATGGAGCTGGATAGTTTGCAACAGCTTGAAGCCATTGCCCGCAGGATGAACACAGCCGGCATTAGTGATGAAAATTTAAGAACCTGGTATGCCTACAACCAGATGAATATTGCTATTATTTATGGCGAGCAGGATATGTTTTTATATAATGCCGCAGTAGCAGATTATAACAAAGCCAGTGCTTACCTGAATGATTTTATACGCTACCGGAATGTTTTTTTTAAACCCGAAAAAACTGCTGCAGAAATATCAGCCATGTTGCAACCTGTGGATGGGCTCATTGCTGCTGCTTATAAAAAAATAGCAGGCATGGGCCTGGTAAAAGAAAATTTTCAATATGATACCGGCCTGCTTACAGAAAGGCTAAAATCATTGAGCAAAAAAGGGGAAGAACAAAACAAGTTTTTAAAAACGTATGTTGAAACTGCTGCTGCACACAGGGAGAAATTATTTTTGCAATAAAGGTTATTTTAAAATTTAAATGGTGCTCTTCTAAAAATATTTTACAGGAAAAATATAAAAAAAGAAATTTTTATTAA
>JAYVGA010000174.1:0-4498 GCA_043772635.1 Chitinophagaceae bacterium | reverse complement strand
TGAAACAGCAGCAATTTAGATGGGTTTGGTGGCAAGGTATGATAGCAGCATTTATTTTTTTTTCCTGTACACCACAAAAAAATAATGTAGTACTATACGATTCGCCTACACAGGGAACCATTAATATAAGTGTAGATGAATCTTTTAAACCTGTAATAGCTGAGGAGATTGAGATGTATGAAAAATCTAATCCCGGTACAAAAATAATTGCTCATTATAAACCAGAGGCAGATTGTTTGAGGGATTTATTTACAGATACTTTAAACAGAACTATCATTATTACCCGTGGCCTTACAGATAAGGAAGAAAATTTTTTAAAAGATTCTTTAAATTATCTGCCTGCATGGAATGCTGTTGCAACAGATGCTGTAGCAGTGCTGGTAAATGCAGGAAGTAATGATACTTTGTTTACACTTAAACGCCTGCAGCAACAGCTTACAGGAAAAATAAACAGGGAACAAACAATGGTGTTTGATGGATTAAATGCTACCAGTACAGTAAGGTTTATTACAGACTCAGTTTTAAAAGGAGAAAAATTTGATACATCTGTAGTTAAAGCAGCTAAAACAAGCGCTGCAGTTTTAGAGTATGTAGCAAGCAATAAAAATGCTATTGGTCTTATTGGCATTAACTGGATTGGAAACCCGGAAGCAACTGAACAGGTGGCTATGCTTAAAAAAGTTAAAATTGCGTATGTAGAATGTGCCGCATGCAAGGACACTCCTTTTGTAAAACCTATGCAGGAAAGCATATTATCCCGGCGGTATCCTTTGGTACGGGGTTTGTTTTATGTTAATAAAGAAAATTATATTGGGCTTGGTACAGGCTTTGTAAATTTTCTTAAAAACGAGAGAGGGCAGCTTATATTTAGAAGAGCTTACCTGGGGCCGGTTATGAATTTAGATATAAGAAACGTGAGGATGAATGAAAAATTACCAAATAATTAATAATGCGCTTTAACTATTCGTTATAAATTTTTACAACATTGCAACAGTCAAAATACAAAATGAAAAAAATGATAAGAAAAATTACCACCGGCACGTTTTTTTTAGCCGCATTACTTTATGCTACATCAGCAATGGCGCAAACTATTGAAGAGGGCAAAAAATTTATGTACTATGAAAGATTTAAAAGTGCAAAAGATGTATTTCAAAAACTGGTAAATGCTAATGCGGCAAACGAAGAGGCAACTTATCTTTTAGGCCAGGCAGAAATTGGTTTAGAAAATGTACCTGCTGCCAAAGCTTTGTACCAGGCCAGACTTGCAGCCGCACCAAACAGCCCTTTAATATTGGCTGGTATGGGGCATGTAGAGTTGCTGGAAGGCAAAGCACAGGATGCACGCAGCCGTTTTGAAACAGCTATTTCTTTGAGCCAGGGTAAAAGTATTCCTGTTTTAAATGCAGTAGGCTTTGCCAATGCTAACCCCGACAGTAAAAATGGGGATGCTGCTTATGCTATTGATAAATTAAAGCAGGCCACAACAATTAAAAAATTCAATGATCCGGATGTATATGCCAACCTTGGCGATGCATACCGCAAGCTGGCCGATGGCGGTAATGCTGTATTAAGCTACACCGCAGCCTTGACTTTAAATCCCGGTTATGCCAGAGCTATTTACAGAACGGGCCGGGTTTATCAAACCCAGGGAGCTTCGCAAGAGCCTATTTTTATGAAATTTTATAATGACGCTATTGCAAAAGATCCTAAATATGCACCCGTGTACGAAACATTGTATTCTTATTATTACAATACCAATGTGGGTTTAAGTGCACAATACCTGGATAAATGGCTTAATAATTCTGATGATGATCCTAAAGCCTGTTCTTTTAGAGCATCTATAAAATATGCACAGGGTTTGTTTAATGAGGCAATAACCCAGGCAAATGCTTGTATGGCAGCCGAGGGGGCAAATCCTTATATAAACCTGTTTAAAATAAAAGCATTCGCTTATAACAGGTTAAAGGATTCGGCAAATGCCAAAACCAGTTTTGAAGAATACTTTAAGCGCCAGTCTCCAGATAAAATTGAAGGGGGAGACTACTCTGCTTACGCTGCCCTTCTTTTAAAGTTTCCGGGCAATGAAGTAAAGGTGGGAGAGCTGGTAGATAAGGCTGTGGCACTGGATAGCGTAGAAGCCAACAAAGTAAGTTATATTAAATCGCTGGCCGCAGCATACAATGAGCAAAAGAAATATAAAGAAGCAGGTGATTGGTATGGGAAAGTTTTAAACATCAAAAAGAATTTTACCAATACAGACCTGTTTAATTCCGGTTATGCTTATTACCTGGCTGGTATGTACGATTCTTCAAACAACATATTTACCAAGTATGTAGAAAAATATCCCGGAGATGTGTTTGGTTATTATATGTTGGGTAATACCAATGCTATAAAAGATTCTACCGGAGCGCTTGGTCTTGCAGCTCCTTATTACAAAAAAGTAATAGAAATAGGCGAAGCAGATAGTACGAAGCCCAATGTAAAACCAAGATTATTGGTAGCATACAAGTACTTTATTAATTATGAATACAATGTAAATAGAAACCAGGCCGTAGCACTTACATATATTGAAAAAGCACTTGCACTTGATCCTAACGATGCCCAGGTGATATCTAATAAGGAGTTTATCAGTAAAAACGATCCTAAAGCTCCGCCAAAAAAACCTGCATCACCTGCCAAGCCCAAGGCTGGTACCCCTCCAAAAAAAAAGTAAAGTCTAAAAGTTAGCGTATAAATTAAATTAAAAGCCTGTTTAAACATAACAGGCTTTTTTAATTGCTTAATTTTCAAACTTTCATCATTGTATATTAAGGTTGCTGTCTTACTTTTGCCATCTAACATTTAAGCATATTCTATGCAATTCTTTTTTTTACAGGCAGCTTCGGTAAATGATGCCGGCAATTATCTACCTATTGCTCTTCAGTTATTGTTTGCCATGGGGCTGGTTGCTCTTATTATTATTGGATCTAATGCTCTCGGACCCAAAAGAAAAACTACAGACAAGCTCCAGAATTTTGAAAGTGGTATAGAAATTAAAGGCAATGCGCGCCAGCCAGTGGCTATAAAATATTTTCTTGTAGCCATTTTATTTGTTTTATTTGATGTGGAAGTGATCTTTTTTTACCCTTACGCTGTTAACTTCAGGGAGCTGGGTTGGAATGGTTTTTTGGCAGTGATACTTTTTGTAGGATTATTCTTAACAGGGTTTGTTTATATATTTAAGAAGGGCGCAATGAAGTGGGAAGAATAGAAGGAATTAGCCAATAAGTTGATGTGCTAATTTTTAAAAGTAATAGTTGTTTTGAGAAATTGATGAAAATAAAAACAGAATGAATTATCCAATTAGCTAATTATTACATTATCAAATTTGACTTATGTCTCGTCCGGTACAGTTTAACAACACAGTAAAATTTGAAGGTATCCCTGAAGGATATATGGGCGAAGGCTTTATGGCTACTAATTTTGAAAAGGTTGTAGGGCTTGCCCGTAAAAATTCTATCTGGCCTTTACCCTTTGCTACATCCTGCTGCGGTATAGAGTTTATGGCTACGGCTGCCAGTCATTACGATTTAGCCAGGTTTGGAGCAGAGCGTATGAGTTTTTCTCCACGCCAGTGCGATCTTTTGATGGTAATGGGAACCATCTCCAAAAAAATGGGCCCGGTGCTGCGCCAGGTTTATCTGCAAATGGCCGAACCACGCTGGGTACTTTCTGTAGGTGCCTGCGCAAGTAGTGGGGGTATATTTGATACCTATTCTGTACTGCAGGGAATAGACCAGGTGATACCCGTAGATGTTTATGTACCCGGTTGCCCACCCCGGCCCGAAGCTATCCTGGATGGATTTATAAAAATTCAGGAACTGGTGCATAATGAAAATCTCAGGCGTCGCCATAGCGATCAGTATAAAGAATTGCTTGCAGGCTATGGCATACAATAATAAAGTTGCCAGCGGTTAGCTTTTAGCCGTTAGCATTAAAATAATAAAAATTTAAAAAATGCCCTGGCTTACAGCCAATGGCTAAAAGCTACAAGCTTTATGTCTATTTCTAACGAAACAGTAAAAACTACGCTAACAGAAAAATTTGGAGACCAGCTAACCGACTGGCAGGAGCCATATGGCATGCTCACTTTTACAGCTCCAAAAGAATTAAATTTAAAAGTACTGCAGTTTTTGTTTGATGATGAAACCATGAAATTCAGGTTTCTCAGCGATCTTCAGGCCGTGCATTACCCGGATAATAAGGGGGCAGAACTGGCCGTGGTGTATCACCTGCACAACCTGGTAGATAATATCAGGCTAAGGCTCAAAGTTTTTACAGATATCAGCCAGCCGGATGTGTATAGTGCATCTGCTTTATTTCAGTCTGCTAATTTTATGGAAAGAGAAACCTACGATTTTTACGGGGTAAATTTTGTTGGCCATCCAAACCTGATAAGAATTTTAAATGTAGATGAAATGGATTATTTTCCGATGCGGAAAGAATTTCCGCTGGAAGA
>JAYVGA010000173.1:0-14629 GCA_043772635.1 Chitinophagaceae bacterium | reverse complement strand
TTTTCCACCACGCCTGCCTTCATTGTAATTGCTGGCATCCATGGTACCGCCGGTTTGAAAATCGGGCAGTACTTCAAATTTTTTTCCTCTTAAATATTTAATGGAAGCATCAATAAGTTCACAAAAATTGTGTGGAAGAATTTTAGTGGCCAGGCCTACGGCAATACCTTCTGCTCCCTGTGCCAGCAGCATCGGAAATTTCATGGGCAGTGTTACCGGTTCATTTTTGCGGCCATCGTAACTCAGTTGCCATTCGGTGGTTTTTGCATTAAAAGCTACGTCCAGTGCAAACTTGCTCAGCCTTGCTTCTATGTAACGGGGAGCAGCGGCTTCATCCCCCGTGCGCACATCGCCCCAGTTTCCCTGTGTGTCTATCAGCAAATCTTTTTGCCCCATGTGTACCAATGCATCGCCAATGCTGGCATCGCCATGCGGATGATACTGCATACTCTGCCCAATAATATTGGCCACTTTGTTGTAACGGCCATCATCCATTTCTTTCATGGCATGCAGTATGCGGCGTTGCACGGGTTTCATTCCATCTTCTATGGCTGGCACCGCCCGTTCTAATATTACATAGCTGGCATAATCTAAAAACCAGTTTTTGTACTGGCCGCTAATGCCGCTGTCGCTGTGGGTGTATTCTTCTTTTATTTTTTTTGACATAATTTTTAAAACTGTTAGCTATGAGCATTTAGCTGTTAGCGGGAACTTCATCTTTACTTTTTTATTCATTATTTACAACACTAATTTGAGGCACGAATTATACCAATGATAATCGCTTCAATCAAAATTACCTTTAGGGGATTTAGGGGTATTCATACAACTCCAGTGGCTGCCCGTTTGGATCATAGAAAAAACAAAACTTTTTATTCGTTAATTCATCTGCTCTTATACCCTGCACATTTACTCCATGTGCCATCAATTCATTTACAGAAGCATCCATATCTTCTACCGCAAAAGCAAGATGCCTTAATCCTTTGGCTTCAGGAAAAGAAGCTCTTTCTTTAAACTCAGGAAAAGAAAAAAGTTCTATTTGGTACAAACCATCAATGGCTAAATCCAATTTATAGGATTTTCTTTCTTCCCTGTAGGTTTCGTTTACGATAGTAAACCCTAAAACATTTGTATAAAATGCTTTGCTTTTTTCATAATCATCCGTTAGGATGGCAACATGGTGAATTGCTTTTATGTTCATAATTTTAAAAACTGTTAGCAGAAAATGGTTTTAATTTTCTTATTCCTTATTTCAACTTTCTTATTTCTTATTCCTTACTCTTCGTTTTCACTTCAAACTCTTTCATATTCCCTACCTTCCCCTGCACATCAAACATATCCTGGGCTATCATCGTTTTTAACCGCCAAAGCAGGTAAGCATCGCCGGTAGTTTCTTTGGCTTTGCCCAAAAACTGGTGAATAATTTTAGATGCCTTCTGCCAGTCGGCTGTTATAAATTTTTTTAACTCCGCATCGTAAAAATCATAATCCTGCTGTTCTAATTTTTTACCTCCCTCCAACAAACGCACGCCCCTGCTTTCGGTACAAATTTTTGTCCACTCATCGGGGTCTACTTCAAATTCGCTCAGCGTAATTTCCCTGGCCAGTTTTTTTGCTTTTAAAAATTCTTTTGCCGGAATTTCATGCAGCCAGTTGGGATAAAAAATATGGCCTTTATCATTAAAAAAAGGAAGGTTATTGAGGTATAAAATAAAAACCCTTCCCTGCAATTCTTTCATATAATTCAGCAGCCAGTAATACCCACTTACATCATGTTTGTTTTGTGCTGCCCATATCCAGATTATTTCTTCTTCATTGCGGCGCATGGTGCCCACCAGTTCTGCAGCAGTTTTATAATCATCTATTTCGCCGCTATCCACTTTGCCATCATAATCTCCGCCAGCCAATACACCAGCCCACCATTGCCTGCGGGCTTCTATTCCATCTCCCAGGTAAATATTATCCAGTGGGCCCACGGCATAATCATCCTTTACCTGTATCACTTCGCCGGCAAGGCTTTCATCCATGGCAATGGCTTCTTTTAAAACTTTTACATCGGCTTCATTAAAAACTATATGTATCATTCATTATTTGTTTAGGTGTTTAGATGTTTAGGAGTTTAGATGTTTAGGGTTTAGATGTTTAGGGTTTAGATGTTTAGAGGTTTAGTATCTAACAACTAAAATCGTATTCAAAAATGTAGAGAGTTCAAAAATTTAATTCTCCAAACTAAACTACTAAACCTCTAAACCTTTATGGTTTTGGCATTAATCTTTCTTCTTTTTATTTATCTGCTGTTACAATATAATATACCGCTGTGGTTAAAAAATTTCGTACAAATGGAATAGCTTTTATTAAACTGAATTGTACACTTGGTTTCCAACCAAATTTATATTCATACACCGGGTTGATGAGCCAGTGTTTTTGCTGCAAAATTTTATAGCCGGTTTTGCTGATAATTTTTTCAAATCTTTCTATGCTTATTCCTGTTTCTTTTATCTCTACCAAATCTTCAGAATACTGTTTGTTCATTTTCATCAACCCTTTAAAAAGTGGCATGGGCAGCAGGTGCCAGTAGGGTGTTTTGCCCAGCCAGCCCTGCATCATTTGCTGGTGGCCGCCGTAGGGCATTTGCCAGGGTGGAAAGCCAAAGAAAATAATACCACCTGGTTTGAGAAAATTTTTCATCCAGCCAATTAATTTTTCCTGGTCGTGAATATGTTCTATCACATCTTTTAAAATAATGATGTCGAATTTTGTTCCTAAATCTTTCTCTGCATGTACATCATAAATATTGCTGTTTATTAATTTTACTTTTCCGGAAATTAATTCAGGCTGCAGCCATTCATTAGCTTTTTCTAACCAAAGCGGATACATTTCTACCCCCGTGCAAATACAGCCTGCTTCGCTAAAAGCACGCAGCAAAGAACCCTGCCCAGAGCCAATCTCCAGCAATTGCAACCCGGAAAGATGCGGCTTTACCTGCTGCACAAATGGCAATACCCACTGGCGTGCATTGGCCAGTTGAATATCAAAATATTTTTTATAGTCTGTATGAAATTCGTACATAAGCCCCAAACCCCTAAAGGGGCTTTTACAAGTTTATAATTTTTTGTTTCTAACCTATAACACTAATTTTGCTCACTAATTACACGAATTAAATGCAGTTTCAATTTTAAAACATTCGTGTAATTCGTGCCTGTAATTCTTGTTTTTATTTTATCTCCACATTTTCAATTAAATCTAATTCAACTCTTAAATTTCCAATAATAAAATCCTGCCGCTGCGGAGTATTTTTACCCATATAATATTCCAGCAGGTTTTGAATATGTTCGCCCTGCTCCATAATTACGGGCTGCAATTTCATATCCACTCCAATAAAACGGGCAAACTCATCAGGGCTGATTTCGCCCAAGCCTTTAAACCTTGTAATCTCTGGTTTGGTGCCCAGCTTTTTCATAGCCGCCTGCTTTTCTGTTTCATCATAACAGTAAATGGTTTCCTGTTTATTTCTTACCCTGAACAAAGGCGTTTCCAACACATACACATGGCCGTTCTTGGCAAGGTCAGGAAAAAACTGCATAAAAAATGTCATCAGCAAAAGCCTGATATGCATCCCATCCACATCAGCATCGGTAGCTATTACAATATTGTTGTAGCGCAGGCCTTCGTATCCTTCTTCAATATTTAATGCATGCTGCAGTAAATTAAATTCTTCATTTTCGTACACCACTTTTTTGGTAAGGCCATAACAGTTTAATGGTTTACCCCGCAGGCTGAATACGGCCTGTGTATTTACATTGCGGGCCTTGGTTATAGAGCCACTTGCACTGTCTCCCTCTGTAATAAAAATGGTGCTCTCTTTTTGTTTTTCTACAATGGCATCTTTCTCTTTTCCTGTAGCTTCATCATTGTAGTGAAACTTACAATCCCTGAGTTTTTTATTATGCAGGTTAGCTTTTTTGGCTCTCTCATTGGCCAGTTTTTTTATACCTGCCAGTTCTTTGCGTTCTCTTTCATTTTGTTCAATGCGTTTTTTTATAGCCTCGGCAGTGCTGGTATTGCGGTGCAAAAAATTATCCAGCTCTTTCATTAAAAAATCGCCAAAAAAATTTTTCATGCTCAGGCCACCTTCGCTCACCGTCATAGAACCCAGTTTGGTTTTGGTCTGGCTTTCAAACACCGGCTCCTGCACCCTTACAGAAATAGCAGCACATATACTTCCCCGTATGTCGGCAGCATCATAATCTTTTTTAAAAAACTCACGGATAGTTTTTACATATCCTTCTCTAAATGCAGCCAGGTGTGTACCGCCCTGTGTAGTAAACTGCCCGTTTACAAAACTGTAATATTCTTCGCCATAACCATTTTCATGTGTAATGGCCACTTCAATATCTTCTCCTTTTAAATGAATGATGGGATACCGGATTTCATCTTCGTTGGTTTTGCGCTGCAGCAGATCGAGCAAACCATTTTTACTTACATATCTTTTATTGTTCAGGTTCATTACCAGCCCTGCATTGAGGTAACAGTAATTCCAAAACTGGTTGTCTAAATATTCCTGCACAAAATGAAAGTTTTTAAATATACTTTCATCCGGTATAAAAGTTACATAGGTTCCGTTTTCTTCTTTAGTAGCAGCTTCTTTGTGTTCTTTGGTAAGAATGCCTCTTTCAAATTCTGCCGTTTTTTCTTTGCCCTCTCTAAAGGCAGTTACTTTAAAATAATTACTCAGTGCATTTACTGCTTTGCTGCCCACACCATTCAGCCCCACACTTTTTTGAAAAGCCTTGCTGTCGTACTTGGCACCGGTATTCATTTTACTCACCACATCCACCACTTTGCCCAGCGGAATACCACGGCCATAATCTCTTACGGTTATTACTTTGCCATCAATTTTTACATCCACATGTTTGCCATGCCCCATTGTATGTTCATCAATGCAGTTATCAATCACTTCCTTAAGCATAACATAAATTCCATCATCGGGGCTGCTGCCATCGCCCAGTTTACCAATATACATCCCGGGGCGCAGGCGTATATGCTCCTGCCAATCCAGGCTGCGGATATTTTCTTCGGTGTAATCAAATAAATCTTTTTCTGCCATTTTAATTTTAGTGTTGAATTTGAAATGACAAATAAAAGAATAAGATTTTTTGCACCAGCATTAAATCAATTTTCAAAATCGTTGTGTCACTCCCTTGTACTTTTTCAGCTATAAGCAGCCTTATAGCCTGCGAATATAAAGAATGCTACGATTTTTAGTAAAACAGTTTTACCCACAGATGTTATTAAAATTATTTTAAAAACCAAATGCCTGCCAGTATTGCTTTTGAGCTGCAAATCTGCTAACTTACTTATACAAATATTTTTTTATGAATAAGAAAATACTGCTGGCAGAAATATTCCTTGCTCTCTTTATCGTCCTGGGATTTAAATTTTCCATCAACAAAAACCCCGAAATACTTTCCTCTGCTACCCGGTTGGAAGTTTATAAAAGCAGGCTTGTATTGAATTGCTCGCCCGACTGGAATATTATAAATGCCGATAGTCTTGCAGAAACTATGCAACCCTTGCCTGGCTGGGGAAATTACCATTGGATTATTAAAACATCCTCCGATAGTGCTCAGTTTTATTTTAACCAGGGGATTAATATGTATTATGCTTTTCATATCATAGAAGCCATGGGATCTTTTAAAAAAGCGGAACTTTTTGATAATAGTAACCCAATGATCTTTTGGGCGCAGGCTTTGGCATACGGCCCCAACATCAATGATTTTGCTTATGCAGTCAATCCCGATGCCGTGGCTGCTGTAGAAAAAGCCAAACAACTTTCTGCAAATGCAGGAGACAAAGAAAAAGAATTGATAGATGCAATGCTGGTTCGTTACAGTAAGGATTCTTCTATCAGCAGAAAAGAATTAAACCAATTATATGCATCAGCCATGAAAAAAAATTATGGCCAGTTTAAAAATGATGGAGATATAAGCGCATTATATGCAGATGCATTAATGCTGCAGCACCCCTGGGAGTACTGGAAACATGATGGCAAAGCACAACCATGGACACCCGAAATAATGTTTGTATTGGAAAATGCTTTAAAATTACATCCCAATCATCCGGGGGCAAATCATTATTATATTCATACCATGGAAGCATCGCCTAATCCTGGCAAAGCTTTGCCCAGTGCAGATAGACTTGGCAGCATGATGCCCGATGTATCTCACATGGTACACATGCCTTCGCACATTTATATACGCACAGGAAATTACGAAAAAGGAATTGTTGTAAACGACCGGGCTCTTAATGGATACAATAAATACCTGTCTCTTTATCCAGCAGTAGCAAATAATGCATTTCTTTATCTCATTCACAACTACCACATGAAGTCCGCATGCACTATGATGAAATCTAATTATGCCAACAGCATACTGGCCGCTACGGAATGTGTGAGTAGTTTTGACAGTTCATTTTTATCGCTGCCACACCCCATGGGAAATTTTGTGCAGTATGTTTACCTCACTACCCAAATGGCCAATGTGCGCTATGGTAAATGGAATGAAGTGCTGGCTTATCCTGAAATTTCATCCAATTATGCATTTGGATATGCACTAAACAAATGGGCAAAGGGTTTGGCATTTGCAAATACCGGTAAATTAGCAGAAGCAAAAAATGAATTGGTTTTGCTAAAAGAAAAAATGAAACATCCAGATATGCAGATTGTATTGGAACCCTTTAATAAACCTTATAACCAGGCAACGGTGGCAGAAAAAATTCTTGAGGGAGTTATTGCACAAAAAGAAAATAATTATTCGCTGGCTATAATCTATTTTAAAGAATCGGTAACTGCAGAAGATAAACTCATTTACACAGAACCAAGAGACTGGCTCATCCCTTCCCGGCATTACCTGGCCAATGCACTGTTGCTGGCAAAGGAATACAAGACTGCAGAAAAAATATTAAAAGAAGACCTCTTAATAAATCCAAACAACTTTTATGCATTGATGGGTTTGCAACAATGCTATGCCATGCAAAAAAACCGGAATGAGGACCTGAACAAAATCGGTGATAAACTAAGGTCAGCTTTTAAAGGAACGGATATGCCGATGCCTGCGCTAATCTATTAGCTTTTACTATGCTTAAATTATTAAACTTACTTTTGAAAAAATTATATACCCATCAGAACATTAGAAATAAATAAGGAAACTATCGCACTGCTTGCAGAACAGAGGCAGGACGAAAACCATGATTTCCGTTGTTTCATTAAAAATAAAGATGGAGATAGTATTGATGCAATGGTGCATCGCATAAATAATACCATTACCCCACAAATTGATTGTACGCAATGTGGTGCCTGCTGCAAAATGCTCATGATTAATGTAACAGATGAGGAAACAAAAAGCGTTTCCCAACATCTTCAAATAAGCACTGCTGCATTTAAAGAAAAATATATTGAAGAAAGTTTACAGGGCAAGATGATCATCAATAAAATTCCCTGTCATTTTTTAGAAGATAAAATGTGTACTGTTTACGAACAACGTTTTACCGAATGCAGGGAATTTCCTCACCTGCACAGAAAAAATTTTAAGGATCGTTTGTTTGGTACACTCGTACATTATGCTATTTGCCCGATAATTTTTAATGTGGTGGAGGAGTTGAAAGTGGAGACGGGATTTAAGAGAATTAGCTAATGTACCTTTCCTCCGGGTTTAGATGGGCAAAGGACTTGCATCTTATGGTAATTTTAAGAAGCTGTGTATGTTTTTTTTATTATTATGTTGATAAAAGATGCCAGAAGGTATGCCGATGAAAGCCTGCCTGGCTGCGCCAGCAGACAGGGATTGTGACATCCCTACATTGATGTAGGGAATGATCCTATGAAAAACTTTCGCTGGTATCTAAAATAAATAACATAAACAGATTCTAAATACTGATTTCTAAATCTTATAAAATGAATATAGATCTTACAGGAAAAACCGCAGTTGTTTGCGGCAGCACTCAGGGGCTTGGTTATGCAAGCGCTATAGAACTGGCATTGCTGGGAGCACATGTAATATTAATGGCCCGCAATGAAGAAAAATTAAAAGAAGCCATAGGCACATTAGATAAAAGCAAAGGACAAAAGCACCAATATATTGTAGCAGATTTTTCTGACAGCAATAATGTATCAGTAGCCATCAACCAGTTTCTTGAAGACGGCAATACAGCAAATATTTTGGTGAACAATACCGGCGGGCCTGCTGCCGGTACAGTAATGAATTCTACTGTAGAAGAAATGTTGCAGGCATTTAATAATCATTTATTGTGCAATCATATCCTTACAAAAGCATTGGTGCCCGGCATGAAAACGGCTGGTTATGGGCGCATCATTAATATTATTTCTACATCGGTAAAGGAACCTATTGCCGGGCTGGGTGTGAGCAATACCATTAGAGCAGCCGTGGCCAACTGGAGCAAAACACTGGCTGCCGAACTGGGGCCAGTTGGCATTACGGTAAATAATGTGTTACCCGGTTTTACACAAACGGCAAGAGCCGATTATGTTATTGCATCAAAAATGAAACAAAGCGGCCATACAAAAGAAGAGGTACTGGCAGCCATTGAAGCAGAAATTCCGGTGGGAAGAATAGGCCGGCCAGAAGAGTTTGGCGCAGCCGTAGCGTTTCTTGCTTCGCCTGCTGCTGCTTATATTAATGGAATAAATTTACCTGTAGATGGTGGCAGGCTTACCTGCCTTTAATTTTTTTTATTCCTTAACATTGTAGCATTATATTTGTTGCTTTCATCATATTTATCACTATAAAAACAAACAAATGAAAATTGTAAAATTATTACCGATGCTGCTCTTAATGGCCGGTTTGGCTTTTACCGGTTGCAAACTAAAAGATGCAGACATTAAAGCATCTATCGAAAAAAGTTTAAAAGAAAATCCTGCTACTGCAGGCGTAATGGTTATGGTAAATGAAGGTGTAGCCACCCTTAGCGGCGAAGTGCCGGATGCTGCAGCCAAAACAGCGTTAGAAGCATCTGTAAAAACAATGAAGGGAGTAAAATCTGTTCAGGATAACACAACTGTACCCGCCCCGGTTACGGTTACTGCTCCTCCGGTAATAACTGCAGATGATCCTTTAATGAGTGCTGTTAAAGATGCCACCAAAGATTACCCAGGGGTAAATGCTACCGTGGCTGCAGGTGTAGTTACGGTAACAGGCGAAATAACCGCCGCAAAGTGGAAGGCATTAAAAATGACACTGGATGCATTGAACCCTAAAAAAGTAGATGGCGCTGGCTTGAAAATTAAATAATCTTTTAAAAAATTACTATTATGGCATCATTACAGGATAAATACAAACAACTTACAGATGCTGCTACAGCAGCGGGTATCAGCGATCTTCAGGTAAGAGAGCAGGATGGTGTTTTATATGTAGATGGAACAGCATCAAACGGAACCGTTAAAGATCAGCTTTGGGACATTTATGGAAAAATTGATCCGAATTTTCTTGCAGGGGACCTGGTACTGGATGTAAAAGTTGCCATGGATGCTTCTGTTACCAAAGTAACCGTAGCTACAGAAAGCAGCAACCTTAATATCCGCAAAGGGCCAGGTACCGATCAGCCAATTGTAGGTAAAGCTGCACATGGCGAAGAGATAACACTCGTTAGCCGTAGCAACGATCAGTGGTGGCTGGTGCGCACTGCAGATGGAGAAGAAGGTTATGCTTATGCAAAATATCTTGCACCGGCAGAGTAATCATTAATTCTTATACATTATCAAAATGCCATTTCAAATTGAAATGGCATTTTGTATTATAGCAGATGAAAGATGCTGTAAAAAATTGCAAGAGAACGAAGAGGAAAAGAGTTGAAAGGAAATCTTTTCGTTCTTTTTTAATCTCTTCACCAAAAAATAATTTAGTGCCTTGGTGGCTACAAAGTTTTCATTTTAATTTACACTAATTACTATTTACTGCCAGTTGCAGTTCTTTTTCAAATGTAGCTGCATCTATTTCTTCTTCAAAAAATTTACGGTAGCCGGTTTTAGTATTTATAAAAAGTGTAGCCGGAATAGAGCCGCTCCAGCTTGTATCTATCCTGGGGCAAAAATAATCTGCGTTGGTTTCGTTAAGCCAAACTATATTGGTATTAAACTGATGCTTCTTTGCAAAGCTGGCCACTTTGGCCGGATAATAAGAAGGCAGATCCAAACTTACCAACAGCAACTTTACTATATACTTGTTAGAAATTTTTATAAAGGAAGGAATTTCTGCCACACATGGTTTGCAAAAAGTGGCCCAAAAATTAATGACCAGCACTTCTTCTTTTCCGCTGTTCATATACTTTTCTACATCTGTTATTTTCCATTTGGGTATTTGCTGACTTTGGGCTGTAATGCAAAACCCTGTTAGCAATAAACCAATTATTACTCTTTTCATATTTTTTAAAAATTAAATTTTCTCAGCCAAACTTAGCCTTAAAAAAATTAAAATACGGAATCAGCCAATAGATAAGTTCTTAATGCCCTTAAATTAACATTAATAATATAGAGATAGAGTAAGCCTAAAGATGGGATCATGCGCCCCACCATTAAAGCCTGGCTTTTAAACGCTGGCTAATAATAATTTCTGCTAAAACGAAAAGGAAATGTCTTACCGGCTTTGCGCCTGCCCCGGTATTTTCGGGGGCAATTTTATAAAGGCTCACCTATAAAAAATTTGCTTTGGCTAATACACCGATTCAAATTACTTTTGCCCCTCATTCTTCATCAATAAATTTTACCTTTTTTATGGCATACGATGTAATAGTTTTAGGCAGCGGACCGGGTGGTTATCCTGCTGCAATAAGGGCAAGTCAATTAGGAAAAAAAGTTGCAATTATAGAAAAAGAAAGCCTGGGTGGCGTATGCCTTAACTGGGGCTGTATTCCTACCAAAGCCTTATTAAAAAGTGCACAGGTATATGAATATGCCAAGCATGCTGCCGATTATGGTATTACCATAAGCAACCCCACACACGATTTTGGCGGAGTAATAAAACGCAGCCGTGGCGTGGCAGATAAAATGAGCAAGGGTGTTCAGTTTCTGATGAAAAAAAATAAGATTGATGTGATAATGGGTACCGGCAAACTGATTGCCGCCAATAAACTTGAAGTAACCGCTGCAGATAATACCAAACAGATTGTAGAGGCCAAAAATATTGTGATAGCCACTGGTGGCCGTGCCCGCCAGTTGACCAGCCTGCCCATTGATGGTAAAAAAATTATTGGTTACCGTGAAGCAATGGTACTGCCCGAACAACCCAAAAGCATGATCATTTGTGGCAGTGGTGCCATAGGAAGTGAGTTTGCACATTTTTACAATTGCATGGGCACAAAAGTTACCATCGTAGAGTATATGCCACGCATCGTGCCCGTAGAAGATGAAGACATTAGCAAAGAGCTGGAAAAACAATTTAAAAAACAGGGCATTACTATAATGACCAGCAGTGAAGTTTTAAAAGTAGATTCTTCTGGTGCAGGCGTTAAAGCCACAGTAAAAACTGCTGCAGGCGAGCAGGTACTGGAAGCAGATATTTTATTAAGCGCCGTAGGTGTAGTGGCCAATATTGAAAATGTAGGCCTGGAAGAACTGGGCATTAAATTAGACAAAGGAAAAATTATTGTAGATGCCAACCAGCAAACCAATGTACCCGGTGTATATGCCATTGGCGATTGCACACCCGGCCAGGCACTGGCACATGTAGCGGCTAAAGAAGGTATTAATGCTGCAGAACATTTAAGTGGTCACAAACCAGAGCCGATGGATTATAATAATATTCCCGGTTGTACTTATTGTGTGCCCGAAATTGCTTCTGTAGGTTATACCGAAAAAGCGGCTAAGGATGCCGGGTATGAAATTAAAGTAGGCAAGTTTCCTTTTATGGCAAGCGGTAAAGCAAGTGCTGCAGGTGCTACAGAAGGTTTTGTAAAAGTAATTTACGATGCCAAATACGGTGAGTTTTTAGGCTGCCATATGATTGGTATGAACGTAACCGAAATGATTGCAGAAGCTGTAGTGGCACGTAAACTTGAAACTACTGCTCATGAAATTTTAAACGCTGTGCATCCTCACCCCACTATGAGCGAAGGGCTGAAAGAAGCTACAGCCGTAGCTTACGGAGAGGCGATAGATGTGTAGAGAAGCCAATGCCCCCAGCCCCTAAAGGGGAGTTTGCAAGTTTATAATACTTTGAAGTAAAAGCTGAGTAGGAAAATATAGAAAAGAGGTTCTTATTTAACAGCCTCTTTTTTTATTGTATGATACCAGCAACGTAGTAAAGATTTAACAAGAATGATTCGCCCTTTAGACGATTTGAATTCAGGATGAGTTGTATTTGCGCTACTCCAAAAGAGTAGCGCATTTTTTGCTAAAGAATTAAAAAAGAATGCGTTGAAAAAATAGTCGATGAATTTTTATAGCGTATATTAGCAGAAATACACACGTTATGTGCCATACTGCCCAACAGTTTCACCAGCGTTGGGGCGACAGTAAAAATGTTCTTTATCATTTAGGGTTGACTTGACCCAAAGCCCACATCGGCTTGACGTTCTTTGTTTGGCTTTTGTATAAATTTTGTTCTTTAGTTTTTCAAGTTAGCTTTGGTAACTGGTGGACTTTTGCTCAAGTCATAAGCAAGTGGACACAGTACATAGTTTGACAATTACTACAACCTTGACAAAAACTATTGAGCAACACGACACATAACTTAATTAGCTTCTTAGACAAAATAAATGTGAGCAAATGTTAGAATATTCAGTAACAGACTCCGAGAATGGAATAAAATATAGACCTAATTTGTTAATTAAAAACATCGCTTACGGTGCATTGGGTGACGATTTTTCAAGTTTAGACAGCCATACTTTAAAACTTCATCTGGCCAGCATCAGAGATGTAATAAATGGCAGCAAGGGACAGGACAATGTATACGGAAACATTTGTTACAAAATTAGTCTAATGAAAGATGTAGCTGAAATCTATTGTTACGATGAATTTCTCGGAAAGGAAGCTACAAGTGACATTTTCAATATGCTAAATGATCTGACAAATCAGATTGAGTCATTTGAATCACAAAATGGAAAGGTCTAAAATTTTTTTGCCGCCGCAGGTACTAACTGCCGCCGTCTGGTTTTCAGCCAACGGCGAATTAAGCACCTCGACTCAACTCAGCAATAAATAATGTTGCCGTGTTCCCAACTCCTGAGCGAAGCGAAGTCTCTATTTCCCAAACACCTTCTTCAACAAATCTGTTACCTGCGCCGCAGGATCTTTACGGATTTTTTGCTCCTCCTGCCCTATTGAATAAAAAATACCTGTCATAGAACGTTCAGTTACATAAGCCGACAGATCTGTATTTACCGGCTGTTTGCTCAGTTTATTGTAAGCCGTAAACACATCTTTCCAGTAGCTGGTGGCGTTTACTTTGGCCAATGATTTTTCTATAACCGGCCGCATTTTTTCGGTAAGCTGAGCAGTAGTATTTTTTTTAAGATAATCTGTGGCAGCAAAATCGCCACCTCTTAAAATGGAGAGACCATCTGTAAGCGTCATGCCTTTAATAGCATCCCAGAAAATGGTGGAGATTCCACCTGCTGCATCTTCTGCCGCACGGTTCATAGAAAGTACTGCCTTATCCACCAGCGAGCCCATACCAAACTGGCGCAGGGTTTTTTCCGCTTTTTTAGCCTCTTCGGGCATTAATATTTTAAGGGCTGCATTGGCAAAAAAACCATCTGTTTTGTTCAGGCGTTTTGCAGTGCTGTCGGTACCAATAGTCAGAGCCTGCTTTAAACCTTTAATAATTTCATCGTTGCTCAGCGAGCCGCTGCCATTGCCGCCAATGGCTTTGCTTATCCCGGAAAACACTTTATTGCTGCTGTCTTTTTTAACTGCTTTGTTTAATTTTCCGAGAATACCCTGCGCACCTGCAAAAGCGGTTATACCAAGGGCAAAGAATAAGAAGGCGAATTTTTTCATATTGATATTTATTTTATAAGACTACAAATCTACAGGTAAACCTGCTAAAGGCTGGTTAAAAAAACGGGAAAAATTGTTTAGTATTGTGGGTGTCGTAAAAAAGTCAATAGTCAGTGGGTCATTGTGTGTACGTGTTTTTTTGCAGGGCGGGGCAATCAGTCTATTCGATTAAAATTCAAATAAATTATCAAATTAGTTTATTCTGCTATAAACGAATATTATCTATTAAAGATTACTAAATAACAAACCAATGAAAATTGCAGTGCTTGGAGCAGGTATGGTAGGACGTACTATTGCCACAGATCTTTCCAAAAATTTTGAAGTAAGTTCTTTTGATATAAGCCAGGCAAACCTTGCCGTGCTTAAAGAACGTGCAAATGTACAAATCCTGCAGGCAGACCTGGGCAACTATAGCGGCTATGCTGCACTGTTAGGCAGTTTTGATATAGTGGTAAGTGCTGTGCCTGGCTTTATGGGTTATAAAACCCTGGAAACCCTTATCGGCTTAAAAAAGAATATCGTGGATATTTCTTTTTTTCCGGAAGATGCACTGGCACTTGATGTACTGGCAAAAGAAAATGGAGTAACTGCCATTGTAGATTGTGGTGTAGCCCCCGGTATGAG
>JAYVGA010000172.1:0-7894 GCA_043772635.1 Chitinophagaceae bacterium | reverse complement strand
TGCAAGTGCAATGCTGGATATTACCGCACTCAATAAAGGTATATTAGTGCCAAGGGTAGCACTTGTAAATGCATCTGATGTAGCTACTATTGCATCACCACCTTTATCTCTCTTAATTTATAATACTGCCACCGCAGGTACACCGGCATTAGCAGTAAGCCCAGGTTATTATTATTGGAACGGCAGTAAATGGGTTTCATTAATTGTAAGTGATAATTCGTTAAAAGCAGCCTGGCAGTTGGGAGGCAATGGCGGTACATCGCCTGCAAATAATTATGTGGGCACTATTGATAACCAGCCTTTGCGTTTTAAAATAACAGATACCGATGCTGGCTACCTTGGCCTGGATGGTAATACTTATTGGGGTTTTAACAGCGGCAATATAACAAGTACCGGTTACAGCAATGTGGCCATTGGCAGTGCGGCATTATCCAAAAGTAATAATCGCTCAAATATTGTGGCAGTTGGTGATTCTGCTTTGGTTAGTGATGGCAGGGGTGCTACGCTGGCTACCGAAGGAATTAATAATACAGCTATCGGCTCAAAAGCATTGTATGCAAATACTACAGGCTCTTACAACACGGCATCGGGGTATAACACACTTATGCAAAATGTTTCGGGCACATCCAACACTGCTACGGGAGATGAGGCGTTGCGTAATAATACATCAGGTAATCAAAATACAGCAACCGGTAAGGATGCACTTTTGCTGAATACAGCCGGGGCGCTAAATAGTGCAACTGGTGCTGCTGCTTTAAGCAATAATAATACAGGTAATAATAATACGGCAACAGGAACAAATGCTTTATTAAACAATACAACCGGCAATAGTAATGTGGCTATTGGTATCAATGCATTAAGATCGAACACTACAAAAAGCAATTTGGTTGCCATGGGCGATTCTGCATTACTGAATAATGGAACAGGCGCCAGCGCAGCTATTGATGCCACTGCAAATACAGCCATCGGTTCAAAAGCATTGTATGCAAATACAATTGGAAATAATAATACCGCCAGCGGACAAAACAGTTTAACCAATAACACAACCGGTAATAGCAATACAGCGGCTGGTGCAAATACTTTACTTAATAATACTACTGGTAACAGCAATACTGCAAACGGGCAAAGCAGTCTTACCAACAACAGCACCGGTAATAATAATACATCAACCGGTGCAGGTTCATTGCTGAGTAACACAACAGGTTTTAGCAATACAGCCGTTGGTATGAATGCACTGAATAAAAATACCAGTCGCTCAAACCTGGTGGCAGTGGGCGATTCGGCTTTGTATAACAATGGTATCAATGCCTCAACAACTACTGAGGCTACGGGCAATACAGCTATCGGCTCCAAAGCATTATACACAAACGGCAAAGGATTTTACAATACGGCTGTTGGTTTAAAAACTTTATACTCCAATACTTCTGGTAATTATAATACTGCATCAGGTGTGCAATCACTTTTTTCAGATACATCCGGGAGTTATAATACCAGTATGGGTTACCAATCACTCACCAATAATACAAACGGAAATAATAACACTGCATCTGGTTTTCAATCGCTGTTATCAAATACAACGGGAACAAACAATACAGCCAATGGCGCAAGTTCTTTAACGCTTACAAACACAGGAACTAACAATACAGCCAACGGATATTTATCTTTATTTGGCAACACTACCGGCAATAATAATACTGCTGCAGGTGCAAATTCATTAATAAGCAATACAACCGGTTACAGCAATGTAGGTGTTGGTATCAATACTTTGAATTCAAATACAACAGGCAGCAATTTAGTTGCTGTTGGCGATTCGGCTTTGTATAATAACGGCAGCGGAGCAACTGCTGTACAGGGCAAAGAGAATACAGCCATCGGTTCAAAAGCACTTATCTCAAATACAATTGGAAATAATAACACTGCCGTAGGAAGTAATGCTGATGTGGCTGCCGCCAGTTTAAACAATGCAACAGCCATTGGCAATAAATCATTTGTTAACTGCAGTAATTGTATGGTGCTGGGTTCTATCAATGGAATAAATGGTGCAGCCTCATCTGTAAAAGTGGGTATTGGTACGCCAACACCATTGATGGGTTTACACGTTGCAAAAACTGATAGTGCTGTTGCTGTATTCGAAAATACACAGCAACTGAATACCAATATAAGTAATGCCGTGTACTTTAAAACCGGCAGTGGTGCTGCGCCTTACACCGGTGCCATAAAAACAATTGGCGAAAGTGCAAACGCTGCCAGGCTGGGTTTATTTACTTATGCATCCACATCTCCTAATCAATTGATCGAACGATTGAGTATAACAGATGCAGGAAAAATAGGCATAAGCACCATCTCTCCTTTAATGAAACTGCATGTTGTAAATACTGACAGTGCTGTTGCGCTATTGGAAAACACACAGGCCTTAAACACCAATGTTAGCAATGCCTTGTATTTTAAAACGGGCAGTGGTGTATTGTCTTATACCGGAGCCGTTAAAACTATCGGAGAAAATACAGGTGCCGCACGATTGGGTTTATTTACTTCTACAGCATTTAATGCAAATGGTTTGCTGGAAAGGTTAAGTATAACAGACAATGGCAATACTGGTATTGGTACCACATTGCCGCTGATGGATCTGCATGTTTCAAGTGTGGATAGTGCCGTTGCTTTATTTGAGAATAAACAATTTTTAAATACAGGTGTAAGCAACGGATTATATTTTAAAACCGGTACAGGCACTTTGCCTTATACAGGGGCAATAAAAACTATTGGAGAAAGTACCGGTGCTGCACGCATTGGCTTATTTACTTTTGCTTCTGCTTCGCCTAATAGTTTAAAAGAAAGAATGAGTGTTTTGGATGGAGGTAATGTAGGAATTGGAATAACCAATCCACAAACAGATCTGCACATCAACCCCGCTGGTGCAGGTTCTTTATTAATTGGTGCCAATAAATTTACTGGTTTATATACAACACTGGAAGCAGGCATTACGGCACAAAGCAATGGTTATGGTTACCTACAGGCTACTAAAGCATCCGGCAGCTCTTTTGGAACACTTGCAATAAATGAAAGTGGCGGTAACGTTGGTATTGGAACTTCGCAAATAACTGCACCGGCAAAACTTACAGTGGGAGTAAATAGTGGTGTAGCTGGTAGTTACTCGGGAATTGTTGCAACCGGTAATGGCAGTACTGCTAATGCCGCCATAAAAGCAATAGGTACAAATAATGCAGATGCTTTGGTAATTGACGGGCCAATAAAAGCACTGGCAAATAATGGCAGGGTAATTTATAGAATGACCACCCAAACCACTACCCCCAATACTGATGGGTATTTATTCATTAATACAGGTGGAGGTGCAACTACACCCGATGCATTTCTTACAGTATTAATTGATAACCCGCTTTGCAATGGCGACCCTAATGCTATGATTTTTTACTCCTTTGTTAGTGGCTACGCACCGGCAAATAAAAATTACCAGAGTTACTTACTATATCTCCCGGCCTCACAAAAATGGTCAATCAAATATTTTTATGATATATATTCTGGTGCTTTAAATATTAATGCCCTTGAGTTTAATATAATGATAGTAAAACCCTAAAATACAACCCATGAAAAAATTATTATTCCAGATATTGCTGCCCTTTATTGTAACCAATGTAATTGCTCAAAACGTAGGCATAGGCACTGTAACCCCCAATGCAAGCGCCATGCTGGAAGTTACCGCAACCAACAAAGGAATGTTACTGCCAAGGGTTGCACTTACTGATGTAAATGATGTGGTTACCATACCTGCACCATTGGCCTCTTTATTAATTTACAATACAGCTACAGCAGGCACAGCACCATTAAATGTTACACCCGGTTTTTATTTTTGGAACGGCACTGCGTGGATACCGTTTGTTACCAGCGATAACAGCCTTAAAGCCGCCTGGTTACTGGGTGGTAACATCAATACAAACCCTGCCAGTAATTTTATTGGTAATGCCGATAATCAGCCGCTGCTTTTTAAAATAAGAAATATAAATGCAGGTTATTTAGGGTTAGATGCAAATACATTCTGGGGTTATAAGAGTGCATTGAATAATACTACCGGCTACAGCAATGTGGCTATTGGAGGTTCTGCTTTGTATCAAAACACAAACCGCTCAAACCTGGTGGCAGTGGGCGATTCAGCCTTGTATAATAATGGGTTGGGGGTTACAAATGTATTTCAGGCTATAGATAATACGGCTGTTGGCTCAAAAGCTTTGTATGCAAATACCACGGGTAGTGCCAATACAGCAGTAGGAATACACGCAATGACTGATAATACAACCGGTACACAAAATACTGCTGTTGGCGGGTATGCTTTGGCAAACAATACAACAGGTTATCGCAATACGGCAGCAGGTTATTTCTCACTATATGCCGATACTTCGGGTAATGATAATACTGCCAATGGTACGTTTGCATTGGTTAATAATACGTCGGGTGCGTATAATACTGCAATTGGTTCCTTTTCCTCCAGGAATAATGTTTCAGGCAATTATAATACGGCTTCAGGTTATTCTTCTTTATTCAGCAATAAAATTGCTTCTTTCAATACAGCTTTTGGTTCTTCTGCATTATATAAAGATTCTTCTGGCAATAATAATGTGGGTATAGGTGTTAATGCGTTGTATAACAATATTTCTGGCAATAATAATACAGCCAATGGAGTTTCAGCCTTGGCTTTCAATACAAAAGGCAGTAATAATACAGCCGCCGGTTATCAATCTTTAATATTCAATACAACCGGAGATGATAATGTTGCCTTAGGCACTTATTCACTTTTTTCTAATAGCACCGGCCACAGCAATGTAGCCATCGGCATTCAAACATTGGCCAACAATACAACACAAAGTAATTTGGTGGCAGTGGGCGATTCGGCATTATATTTTAATGGATTGGGTGCATCAGGTACACAGGCAACCGAAAATACAGCAACAGGTTCAAAAAGTTTATATAACAATACTGTTGGTTCGGCCAATACAGCCAATGGTTCGCAGGCTTTGTATTCAAATAATACTGGTATAAATAATACCGCCATTGGGGCAAAATCTCTTTTTACGAATACATCCGGTATCGGTAATACTGCCGTAGGAATTCAATCGTTGCTTTCCAATAATACAGGAGGCAATAATACTGCCATAGGAATTCAATCATTGGTTTCTAACACAAACGGTACAGCCAATACAGCTAATGGCGCCTTTACTTTACTTAGTAACACAACAGGCATTGATAATACAGCCATAGGCCACCAGGCACTTGTATTTAATAATACAGGTATTAAAAATACTGCCGTTGGAACCAGTGCTTTATTTAATAATATTGATGGAATCAGAAATGCTGCACTCGGTAATTTTTCTGTTTTTTCAAATACATCCGGAAGTCATAATACTGCCATGGGCGACAGGACGCTTTTTTTTAATACCACTGGAAATAATAATGTTGCCATAGGTAGCCGGGCATTAGGCAGTAGTACCTCGCAAAGCAATTTAGTTGCGGTGGGCGATTCGGCTTTGTATAATAATGGTGTGGGTGCATCCGGCATTCAGGCTACAGAAAATACAGCTATCGGTTCAAAAGCATTGTATAAAAACACTACAGGTTATCAAAATTCTGCTCATGGCTATCAATCGCTTTATTCAAATACAACAGGCTTTGAAAATACGGCTAATGGGGACGTGGCACTTTACTCAAATACTATTGGCAACCGTAATTCTGCAACGGGGTATCAATCACTTTACAACAACACAATTGGTAATGATAATATTGCAAGCGGTGTTCAATCATTAATAAGCAACACCTCTGGTAACAACAATATCAGCATTGGCAATTTTTCGCTCTACAATAACACAACGGGTTACAGCAATATTGGTATTGGCATGCAGGCGTTGGCAAACAACATCTCACGAAGTAATCTTGTAGCTGTAGGCGATTCTGCATTATACTTTAATGGACTTGGAGCCAGTACATTTCTGGAGGCTGCACAAAATACTGCTATAGGTTCAAAAACACTTTTCAAAAATACTGTTGGATATGGAAATACTGCCACCGGATACCAGGCATTAACATCTAACACCTCCGGATTTTATAATACTGCATCGGGAATTTTTGCCTTATTAAATAATACAGGCGGAAAACTGAATGTTGCATTTGGTCAGCTTGCTATGTCTGCAAATACAACAGGTAATGACAATGTAGGAGTTGGCGGCAGCTCATTAAGTTCAAATGTTTCAGGTAGCGGAAATACAGCAATAGGCGCAGGTGCAGATGTAAACTTCCCTGGCATTAGTAATGTAACAATTATAGGTGGCGGTGCCAGTGCTGATAATGCCAATTCAATGGTTTTTGGCAATAGTGCAGTTACCGCCTGGGCCTTTGGCCGCACAAGTGCTGTTGCAGGTAATGCATTGCAGGTGGGCACCAATGCTACCAATGGTAATGGCGCAAGATTAACTGTAGGCGGTGCCTGGACAAATGGATCCGACTCTACAAAGAAAGACGCCATTACAAAACTTGATGGTGCAGATATTCTTGCCAAAATAAAACAACTGCCCATTACCCGTTGGAAATACAAAGGAACT
Organism: Chitinophagaceae bacterium; assembly: GCA_043772635.1. Classification (GTDB taxonomy): domain Bacteria; phylum Bacteroidota; class Bacteroidia; order Chitinophagales; family Chitinophagaceae; genus Ferruginibacter. The sequence continues at coordinate 1,292 of JAYVGA010000172.1, read as the reverse complement.
AACGAATACCATATTGGCCCCATGGCTCAGGATTTTTATAATTTATTTAAAGTGGGTACAGATGATAAAAGCATCAGCAGTATAGACCCTGCGGGGATTGCATTGAAGGCAATACAGGAGCAGCAAAAACAAATTGAATTGTTGCTGGCACAAAATAAACTGATGATGGAGGAAATTGAAAAATTAAAGAAGAAATAATTTTTATTGAATAAATCCTTTTGTATGAAAAACCTTTTATCCTTATTATGCTTATGCAGTTTTTTATCATCTTCTGCACAGATAAGTTTTACCAATTTACCCAACCAGCCACCCGATAATATCATCAGCATAATAACCGACCCAACCAATAATGATGTGTATGCAGCAGCTACTTTAAAAGTTATCAGGTCGGTAAATAATGGCACCTCGTACACATTAACGGCAAACACCGGCGCACAAAATTTAAACCTGATTTATTTTACGGCTGCCGGGCAATTGTATGCCGGTGCCGATAAAACAAACACCAGTGCAGTTGGTTTGGTAAAATATAATAAAGTTACCAATGTGTGGAGTGAGGTGGCGGGTTCGCCGCAGGATATTACTGCCATTGTAGAAGATAATGCAGGCAATTTAATTCTGGGTACAGGTACCACCGGTAATTACACCGCCGCAAATCCTATTAATAAAGGCAATGGTTTTTATTACTACAATATTATTGCCAATACTTTTACAGCAATGAATACGGGGCTTGCAAATGTGCCAACTTATTCGGTATTGCCATTTATAAAATCGTTGGTAAAAAATTCAACAGGAATTGTTTTTGCAGCAACGTATGGTGGTGGGGTGTATAAATTAACGGGTACAACATGGTCCGGCTTTGGTACCGGGCTTAACAACCCAAACATAAGTGCTTTAAAGTTTAACAGCAACGATAGTTTATATGCAGGTACAGATGTAGGTATAAGTGTAATAAGCAATGCAGGCCTGGCGTGGAGCAATGTAAGCACCGGCCTGCCTGCAAACAAACCGGTACGCTCAATTACCATTGATGCTGCCGGTAAATTATATGCAGGTCTTGGTTTTTATCATTACCAACTCGGCAATATGGCCGGCGATATTTATTCAAGTAACAATAATGGAATCTCATGGCAAAATGCAAATACTGGTTATACAGGTGGCGTTATTTTTTCAATATTGGCTCACTCATCAGGTAATTTATTTGCAGGCTCGGCAGGTGTGTGGAAATCTGCAAACAGCGGCGGCCTTTGGTCTTACTCAATGGCAGGAGTAAAGGTTGCCAACCAAACAGTAAA